>NZ_JBDFVF010000001.1:251818-484565 GCF_040913205.1 Bacteroides sp. MSSM.1001136sp1_RTP21357st2_D2_RTP21359_211015
AATGCGGAAATAGCTCAGTTGGTAGAGCATAACCTTGCCAAGGTTAGGGTCGCGAGTTCGAGTCTCGTTTTCCGCTCTTGTTTCTTTGAAATAATGGAACTAAGTTTTGCCCAGGTGGCGGAATTGGTAGACGCGCACGTTTCAGGTGCGTGTGTCGAGAGGCATGCAGGTTCGAGTCCTGTTCTGGGCACCAATCTTTCAGATTTCTGAATGACGAAATTTAGTTTGCGGAAATAGCTCAGTTGGTAGAGCATAACCTTGCCAAGGTTAGGGTCGCGAGTTCGAGTCTCGTTTTCCGCTCCATATAAGATGAGGTTGTCAGTCGATAAGATTGGCAACCTTTTTTTGTATAATATTGGAAGTTTACCGGACGATTGTATCGATAGATTGAACGGAAAAGCGTAATTTTGCAAACGAAAAAATCAATGTACTCCCCCCAAAAAAGAGCGTCATTGATTCACACAGACCTTTAATTAATTTAACTATTTGTGATATGTTAACACAGATTATTAATGCACGCATCCTCACCCCGCAAGGCTGGTTGAAGGATGGGTCAGTTCTTATTCGTGACAATAAAATTCTGGAAGTAACCAATTGTGACCTTGCAATTATCGGAGCCAAACTGATTGATGCCAAAGGAATGTATATTGTTCCGGGAGGTGTAGAAATCCATGTTCACGGTGGCGGTGGAAGAGACTTTATGGAAGGCACCGAAGAGGCTTTCCGGACAGCAATCAAAGCTCATATGCAGCATGGCACTACCAGTATTTTTCCTACTCTTTCTTCTTCTACCATTCCAATGATCCGTGCAGCCGCGGAAACTACAGAGAAAATGATGGCGGAGCCTAATAGCCCTGTGCTCGGGCTTCATCTGGAAGGACATTATTTCAATATGGCGATGGCAGGTGGACAGATTCCCGAAAATATCAAAGATCCCGATCCCGAAGAATATATTCCGTTGCTGGAAGAAACTCATTGTATCAAACGTTGGGATGCCGCACCGGAACTTCCCGGAGCCATGCAATTTGGTAAATATATCACAGCGAAAGGGGTGTTGGCTTCGGTAGGACATACCCAGGCAGAATTTGAGGATATACAGACAGCCTATGAGGCGGGATATACGCATGCCACTCATTTTTATAATGCAATGCCGGGATTCCATAAACGGAAAGAGTACAAGTATGAAGGTACGGTAGAAAGTATTTATCTGATTGATGATATGACAGTGGAAGTGGTGGCAGACGGTATTCATGTGCCTCCAACAATCTTGCGCCTTGTTTACAAGATAAAAGGAGTGGAACGCACTTGTCTGATAACGGATGCATTGGCTTGTGCCGCCAGTGATAGTCAGGTGGCTTTTGATCCGCGTGTGATTATCGAGGACGGAGTATGTAAGCTGGCAGACCATTCAGCACTGGCGGGAAGTATTGCAACGATGGATCGACTGATTCGTACCATGGTGCAGAAGGCGGAAATACCTTTGGAGGATGCCGTGAGAATGGCCTCCGAAACTCCTGCCCGGATTATGGGAGTACTCGACCGTAAAGGAACGCTGGAGCGTGGCAAGGATGCCGATATAATTGCTTTAGACAGAGACTTGAATGTGAGAGCTGTATGGGCGATGGGAGAACTGGTAGAAGGCACCAATAAACTGTTTTAAATCTAATAAATAACGAAAACTATGTTGACTCAAATAATAAATGGAAGAATATTGACCCCGCAAGGCTGGTTGAAAGATGGTTCCGTATTGATTTGTGATGGAAAAATATTAGAGGTGACCAACAGTGATTTGGCGGTTATCGGTGCAACGGTTATTGATGCCAGAGGGATGACGATTGTGCCCGGATTTGTAAGTATGCATGCACATGGAGGTGGCGGACATGATTATACGGAAGCAACGGAAGAAGCATTCCGCACGGCAACTACTGCACATCTGAAACATGGTGCTACCGGGATATTTCCTACATTATCATCTACCTCGTTCGAAAGAATCTACCAGGCAGTTGATGTCTGTGAAAACCTGATGAAAGAGAAGGATTCTCCTGTTCTTGGCCTGCATATCGAAGGTCCTTACTTGAATCCGAAGATGGCGGGAACACAGTATGACGGTTTTCTGAAAACTCCGGATGAAAATGAATATATTCCTTTATTGGCGCGTACGTCTTGCATCAGACGTTGGGATATTAGTCCCGAACTACCCGGTGCACATGATTTTGCAAAGTATACCCGTTCGAAAGGAATTATGACTGCTGTTACACATACCGAAGCCGAATATGATGAAATTAAAGCTGCATTTGCAGTAGGATTTTCTCACGCCGCTCATTTCTATAATGCGATGCCGGGTTTCCATAAACGCCGTGAATATAAATATGAGGGTACAGTGGAAAGTGTGTATCTGACGGATGGAATGACCGTGGAAGTGATTGCGGATGGTATTCACTTGCCTGCCACTATCCTGAAACTAGTTTATAAGTTGAAAGGCGTGGAGAATACCTGTCTTGTTACCGATGCTTTGGCGTATGCCGCTTATGAAGGGAATGAACCGATTGATCCTCGTTATATCATAGAGGATGGCGTATGCAAGATGGCGGATCATTCTGCGTTGGCCGGTAGTTTGGCTACGATGGATGTATTGGTTCGCACCATGGTGAAGAAAGCCAATATTCCTTTGGAAGATGCTGTGCGTATGGCTTCTGAAACTCCTGCCCGTTTAATTGGAGTGAGTGACCGGAAAGGGGCGTTGGCAAAGGGAAAGGATGCCGATATTGTGATTCTTGATAAGGAGTTGAATGTACGATGTGTATGGTCGATGGGAAAGATTGTTCCGGGAACTGATATTCTGTTGCATAAAGAATAGTTGAAATAATCTCCAAAGAGGAGGGTCATAATGAATAATAAAACGCAGATTAACACAAATTATCGCAGAAATAATTTTATAAGTCATTGATTAATATATCAATATAAATGAAATAATCTGCGATAATTTGCGTTAATCTGCGTTTTGACACACTCCCTATTATAAAAGCCAATGTTCTGTATGATATCAAAAGTCCGGCAGTTTATCATCATCAGAAGTATCCCGGACTTTTAATGTATTTTTATTCTGAAAGTAAACTGGTTTCTATCAGTTCTTTCAATTGGTTTTTATTCATAGTGCCTAATTTCATTGTCGGTTTGCCGTTCAGCGGGCAAAGTAACAGGTTGGGAATGGTGCGGATTTTAAATGCACTTTCCAATTCCGGTTCCTGATCGACATCTACTTTATAAATATCTAATTTCCCTTCGTATTCTTTAGCTAGTTGGTCTAATATAGGCGATAACGCTTTGCAATAGACGCACCACGGGGCATGAAAATCGACCAGGCAAGGTTTATTCCCTTTGAAGTTCCAGTTATCAGGATAAGATTGATAATCAGCTACCTTCTCTACAAAACTATCTTTGGTTAAATCTATTATTTTCATATATTCTATTTTTAATGGTTCATTTCATTTTCTCTACTGCAAAGATAGGGGAGTTGGGATAAAAGAAGGATAGCCATTTTTCCTGTTGTGTTTACAATTCTTCCTTCTATGGCTGTTTTCTAATCAAATTCTAATCTGATATGAGAGGCTTATAATGACTTTTTCCCGTCTCTCCGGCTACAGAATTGTAATTTTGCCGCGACAACTACAATAAGGTCATAAAGATAAATATAGTAATGAACAGAGTATTTCTAATTTCTTTTTTTCTTCTGCTGACAGGAGGAATATGCGCGCAACAGGCTACCACAGGAACATTAACGCTGAAAGAGGCGGAACAACGTTTTCTGGAACGTAACTTATCACTGATAGCCGAACGGTATAACATTGATATGGCACAGGCACAAGTGCTGCAAGCCAAATTATTTGAGAATCCGGTAATCTCGTTAGAACAGAATGTTTATAACCGCCTGAACGGAAAGTATTTTGATTTTGGTAAGGAGGGTGAAATGGTTGTGGGAATTGAACAGGTAATTCGTCTTGCCGGACAACGGAATAAGCAGGTGAAACTGGAGAAAATCAACAAAGAAATAGCAGAATATCAGTTTGAAGAGGTGATGAGAACACTTCGTCAGGAGCTGAATGAGAAGTTTGTACAAGTCTATTTTCTCTCGAAATCCATATCCATTTATGAGAAGGAAGTGAATTCTCTGCAAGAGTTACTTGCCGGAATGAAACTGCAACAGGAGAAAGGAAATATTTCATTGATGGAAATGTCCCGTCTGGAATCTATGTTGTTCTCTTTGAAGAAAGAGAAGAATGAACGGGAAAACGAGTTGTTAACCCTTAGAGGGGAACTTAATGTCTTGTTAAATCTTCCGGGAGACACGATGGTTGAGTTATCACTGGATGAAGAGGTGTTGAAGCAATTGGATTTGTCTCAACTATCGTTCGCCGACTTGAAAGCGATGGTGAATGAACGGCCGGATCTCAAGATTGCCCGGAGTACGGTCAGTGCTTCCCGTGCAAATCTGAAATTGCAGAAATCAATGGCATTTCCGGAATTTTCGGTGAATGGTAGTTATGACCGTGCCGGAAACTTTATCAATAACTATTTTGCAATAGGAGTGAGCTTGTCAGTACCTATTTTCAACCGCAACCAGGGAAATGTGAAAGCTGCCCGTTTTAGTATCCAGCAGGCAGGAGCGGAACAGGAAAATGCGGCTAACCGTGCAGATATGGAGCTTTATACTGCTTATGCTTCACTGGATAAAGCAGTTCAGCTTTATCAATCTACCAATATGGAACTGGAACGTAACTTCGAAAAACTGATAGCAGGAGTGAATGAGAACTTTAAGAAACGAAATATCAGCTTGTTGGAGTTTATCGATTACTATGACAGCTATAAAGAAACTTGTATTCAGTTACATGAAATAAAGAAAGATGTTTTCCTGGCGATGGAAAACCTGAATGCAACTATCGGACAAACTATATTGAACTACTAATATTCATAAATTATCAAAGACTATGAACTGGAATAAATTCCTTCCTTGCATATTGCTTACTACCGTATTGGGAGCATGCTCCGGTAAAGGAGAACAAACGAATGTTGAACCGGCTGTCTTATGCCTGACAGATAGCTTATTGAGGATTGTATCTGTCGATACGGTTCACGTTCAAGAGGTGATTGACGAACTGGCATTAAACGGGCGGGTCACTTTTAATGAGAATCAGGTGGCACATGTATATCCGATGTTTGGAGGTACGGTAACGGAACTGAAGGCTGAAATAGGAGACTTTGTTCGTAAGGGAGATGTGTTGGCAGTCATCCGCAGTGGAGAAGTGGCAGATTATGAAAAGCAATTGAAGGAGGCGGAACAACAATTATTGCTGGCACGCAGAAATATGGATGCTACGCAGGATATGTATGCTTCCGGGATGGCTTCGGATAAAGATGTACTTCAGGCGAAGCAGGAGTTGATAAGTGCCGAAGCCGAAGAAAGAAGAATAAAGGATGTTTTCTCTATTTATAATTTCTCCGGAAATGCTTATTATCAGCTGAAATCTCCCGTTTCGGGGTTTATTGTGGAGAAACAAATCAGCAGGGATATGCAGTTGCGTCCGGATCAGAGTGAAGAACTGTTCACGATTTCGGGGTTGTCAGACGTATGGGTGATGGCGGATGTGTATGAAAGCGATATCAGTAAGGTTTCCGAAGGTGCCTCCGTACGCATTTCTACGTTGGCTTATCCGGATAAGATGTTTGCCGGTACGATTGATAAGGTGTATCATTTGTTGAATAATGAAAGTAAAACGATGAATGTCCGCATCAAATTGAAGAATGAAGAATATTTGTTGAAACCGGGGATGTTTACGAATGTAAGTGTGAAATGTAAAGCGGATGGAATTTCCATGCCTCGTATTGATGCTCATGCACTGGTATTTGAAGGAGGAAAGAATTATGTGGTCGTGGTGGAGCCGGATCAGCGTTTGCAGGTGAAAGAGGTGGATGTGTACAAGCAGTTGAGCAAGGAGTGCTATATCCGTTCCGGACTTTCCGAGGGAGACAGAGTGCTGAATAATAATGTATTGTTGGTATATAATGCGTTGAATGCAGATTAAAAACAGAAAATAGTATGCACAAATTCATAGATAATATAGTGGCTTTCTCGCTGAAGAATAAATTCTTTATTTTCTTCTGTACAGCGATTGCCGTTATAGCCGGAGCTGTTTCCTTTAAACATACTCCGATAGATGCTTTCCCGGATGTGACGAATACGAAAGTGACGATTATCACGCAATGGCCGGGGCGTAGTGCCGAAGAGGTAGAGAAGTTTATCACCATTCCTGTTGAGATTGCGATGAATCCCGTTCAGAAGAAAACGGATATTCGTTCCACCACTCTTTTCGGGCTTTCTGTCATCAATGTAATGTTTGAAGATCGTGTCGATGATTTCACAGCACGTCAACAGGTATATAATTTATTGAATGATGCCGACCTTCCGGACGGGGTAACTCCGGAAGTACAACCTCTGTATGGACCGACGGGAGAAATATTCCGTTATACGCTTCGTAGTGACAAGCGCAGTGTGCGGGAACTGAAAACGATTCAGGATTGGGTGATTGAACGTAATCTCCGTTCAGTATCCGGCGTAGCGGATATTGTGAGCTTCGGCGGAGAGGTGAAGACGTTTGAGGTAAGTGTGAATCCTCACCAGTTGATTAATTATGGCATTACCTCTTTGGAACTGTATGATGCGATAGCTAAAAGTAATATCAATGTAGGAGGAGATGTTATCACTAAAAGTTCGCAAGCTTATGTGGTTCGTGGAATCGGTTTGATTAACGATCTGGATGAATTGAGAAATATCGTAGTGAAAAACATCAATGGCACTCCGATTCTGGTGAAGAATCTTGCCGATGTACACGAATCCTGTCTGCCTCGTTTGGGACAAGTGGGCCGAATGGATGAAAATGATGTTGTACAGGGGATTGTAGTCATGCGGAAAGGAGAGAATCCGGGTGAGGTGATTGCAAACCTGAAAGATAAAATAGAAGACTTGAATCAGAATGTGCTTCCGAAAGATGTGAAGATAGTGGCATTCTATGACCGGGAGGACTTGGTGAATCTGGCGGTAAAGACTGTGACGCATAACCTGATTGAAGGAATATTATTGGTTACGTTTATTGTATTGATCTTTATGGCAGATTGGCGGACTACCGTGATTGTTGCTGTCGTTATCCCATTAGCCCTTTTGTTCGCATTTATCTGTTTACGGGTGATGGGAATGTCCGCCAATCTGCTTTCTATGGGAGCCATAGACTTCGGTATTATTATTGATGGGGCCGTGGTGATGGTGGAAGGAGTGTTTGTGGCTTTGGACAAGAAAGCGAGGGAAGTGGGGATGCCGGCTTTTAATGTGATGTCTAAAATGGGCTTGATCCGTCACACGGCAAAAGACAAGGCAAAAGCGGTTTTCTTCTCCAAATTGATTATCATCACTGCATTGATTCCTATCTTCTCTTTCCAGAAGGTAGAAGGAAAGATGTTCTCTCCTTTGGCATACACGTTGGGCTTTGCACTGTTGGGAGCTTTGATCTTTACATTGACATTGGTTCCGGTGATGTCTTCCATGTTACTGAAAAAGAATGTTCGTGAGAAAAATAACCGTTTTGTCCATTTTATCAATGCAAAGTGTTCGGCTCTTTTTGATTTATTCTATGCGCACAGGAAGCTGACTATCGGAATGGCAACCGTAATAGCAGGTGTCGGATTATGGCTTTTCTCTTTCCTGGGTACGGAGTTCCTTCCGCAGTTGAATGAGGGATCTATCTATATTCGTGCTACCTTGCCACAGAGCATTTCGTTGGATGAATCGGTGACTCTTGCCAATAAAATGAGAAAGAAACTATTAACGTTTCCGGAAGTGCGGCAAGTGCTGTCGCAAACCGGACGACCGAATGACGGTACAGATGCTACCGGATTCTATAATATCGAGTTCCACGTTGATATTTATCCCGAAAAGGAATGGGAGAGTAAGTTGACAAAACTGGAACTGATTGATAAGATGCAGGATGATTTATCCATTTATCCCGGTATTGACTTCAATTTCTCACAACCGATTACCGATAATGTGGAGGAAGCAGCTTCCGGTGTGAAAGGATCTATTGCGGTGAAAGTGTTTGGTAAAGATTTGTATGAGTCGGAGAAATATGCGGTTCAGATAGAGAAAATCCTGGGTACGGTTCAAGGGATTGAAGACTTGGGTGTGATTCGGAACATCGGTCAGCCGGAGCTTCGTATAGAGTTGAATGAACGCCAATTGGCGCGTTATGGGGTTGCTAAGGAAGATGTGCAATCAATTATCGAAATGGCTATTGGCGGAAAATCGGCTTCACTGTTGTATGAGGATGAGCGGAAGTTTAATATCATGGTAAGATACAGCGAACAATTCCGTCAGAATGAAGAGGAGATAGGTAAGATATTGGTTCCGGCGATGGATGGAACGATGGTACCTATCAAAGAATTGGCAGATATAACGACGATTACGGGACCGTTATTGATATTCCGTGATAATCACGCTCGTTTCTGTGCAGTGAAATTCTCGGTGAGAGGTCGTGATATGGGTACGGCAGTTGCCGAGGCGCAGAAAAAGGTGAATGCTTCCGTACATTTGCCGGCAGGTTATTCACTGAAATGGACGGGCGATTTTGAGAACCAGCAACGTGCAACGAAACGTCTGGCACAGGTTGTCCCTATCAGTATTGCTATCATTTTTATCATCCTGTTTATTCTATTCTCTAATGCGCGGGATGCGGGACTGGTATTGCTGAATGTACCGTTCGCTGCCGTGGGTGGTATTGTGGCTCTTCTGATAACGCAGTTCAACTTCTCCATTTCTGCCGGTATCGGTTTTATTGCCTTGTTTGGTATTTGTATTCAGAACGGGGTGATTATGATTTCCGATATAAAGGCGAATCTAAAACTCGGCTCGCCCTTGGAGAAAGCCACTAAGGAAGGAGTGCGCTCGCGTATCCGCCCTGTGATTATGACAGCGGCAATGGCAGCTATCGGTTTGATGCCCGCTGCCATGAGTCATGGAATTGGTTCGGAATCACAACGTCCGTTGGCGATTGTCATTATCGGCGGATTGATAGGAGCGACTTTCTTTGCCTTGTTTGTTTTTCCTCTTATCGTAGAAATGGTATATGAACGAATGTTATATGATAAAAACGGAAAGTTATTGCAAAGACGTATTTAGTTCATTTCTATTCTGTGGAAAAAACGTTCATAGATTAAATTTGTAGTTTTCAGTAGGTAGAGAGAGAAAGGGATAAAAGAAGGGTGATTAAAAAATCACCCGTACTTTTGTTCCTTTTTCTATTTCTGAAGATATATCCAGCTTTGCATGATAAGCAGAAATGATTTTCAGGGTCAGGCTAAGTCCGATGCCTTGTCCGGCATAGTCCCGGGTATTACTGCCCCGATAGAAAGACTGGAATATGTGTTCTATTTCTTCTTGTGGAATACCGATTCCCCGGTCTTCTATATCAAGAATGACTTGTTGTTGCTCCCGGTAGAGAGTCACATTTACTTCTTTATCAGAGTATTTGCAGGCGTTATCTATTATATTTTTTAATGCTATCTTCAACAGATACGGATTGGCTTTTACAGTCATCTGCCGGTCTGTCTCTTCCAAATGAAGATGGATTCTTTCATCGGAAGCTGTCAACTCTTTTAATATATCAGCCAGAATAATCTCTTCAATATTGTTTTTCAGGAGTTCTTCTTCTTGTCGTGAAAGAAAAAGAAGATGCCGGATCAGGCTGGATAACCGTTTGCTTTCCGAAGAAATTCGTTGGAGGGATTCAATGTATTCTCCCGTGCTTCTTTCTTTCAGCAGACTGATTTCACATTCTCCCTGAATGGCAGTAATCGGATTGTTCAACTCATGTGAAGCGTGACTGACAAAGGATTTTTCTGCCTTGAATGCACTGTCCAAACGGTCGAGCATACTATTTAATGTCTTTATCATGTCCTCCAGTTCGTCATTATTGCCAGTAGTCTTTAATCGGCGGTTCAGACTGTTGGCGCGTATTCTTTTCAATTCCTTTAGTATGTGTTGCAGGGGAACCAGAATACGGCCGGAATATATTTTTCCGATAAAAAAGATCAGGACGGAACTGGCTAAGATGAGAAATATGGAAAGCAACAATAAGTGTTCCTTGATTTCTGTTCCGTAGGCATTCCGGGACATGACGAGTACGATAAAGTTGCCTTCATTATCCGGATAATAAAGGGCGGCTCCCAGTTGATCCTTATATTTGAAGGAGAAAGGGATGCTGTCCTGTCCTGCCAGCAGAAGAGCCTGCTGGTGTTGCGTGAGGTATTTATTCAGCGTATCACGCACTTCGGAGAGACTGTCCATATTTAAAAGAATCTCATGGGCTTCGGGCAGGAGTTCGTCATATTTGCGTTGGATAATCTGGTAGCTCTGTTCGTCTACTTCATCTTTTTCCCAATGCTTCTGTGCGGTCAGGTAGGCTTTTTCACGCAGGTAAGAAGCATAAAGTTTATTGATGTACTGCGTACTGAAAATATAGAATACAGCAATGATGATGACAGTGGTCAGTACACTGATTAATGTATAGAAGAGAGCTATTTTAGAACCTATTTTCATAGCCGGTGTGCTTGGGAGTTTAAGTATTCATGATATATCCTAGTCCTACGACTGTATGAATCAGCTTTTTATCAAAGTCACGGTCAATCTTTACCCGGAGATAGTTTACGTAAACATCTACGATATTGGTATTGGTATCAAAATTCTTGTCCCATACATCTTTGAGCAGGGTAATACGTGAGAGGGCAACCCCTTGATGAGTCATGAAATATTCGAGCAGGCGGTATTCTTTAACGGTAAGGTCGATGTCTATGTCCCCCCTTTTGGCTTTTCGAGTATTGCAGTCCAATACCAGGTTATCGCATGTCAATAGATTGGAAGGGACTTCTTTGTTGCGTCTCAACAGGGCTTTGATGCGTGCTTCCAGTTCTTGGAAACTAAAAGGTTTGACGAGATAATCATCTGCTCCCGCATCCAGTCCTTTGACGATGTCTTCGGTTGTTCCTAAAGCTGTCAGCATGATTACCGGGATTTGATACCCGAACATTTGGCGATAAAGTCGGCAAAGCTCCATACCATTTATTTTAGGCATGATAATGTCCAGTATTAAAAGGTCGAAAGGTTTGTCCTGAAGGATTTTCCAACCCGTATCCCCGTCATGGCAGACGGTTACCGAATGCCCGAATTCTTTGAGTCCCCGTTCGATGAAAGAGGCGATGTTAATTTCATCTTCAACCAATAGTATCTTTGCCATAATTCAGATTGTTTATGTGCAAAGATACTTTTTTCCTGGCATCCGGAGAAAGAAATCCGCCCTACATTTAAGTGTTTCTTCTTTTTGAGTTGTACTATATACAAACAATAGATATGCTATGAAAATAAATTATGTCATTGGAGCTTTTCTGTGTGTGCTGGGATGTTACGGGTGTAGCAGTCCGAAAACAGAAGTGAAATCGCCGGACGGTCATATCAAAATGGCTTTAACAGTAGATGACAACGGTAAACCATTGTATAACATTTTAGTAGGTGACTCATTGTTGATTGAAAATTCGACATTGGGATTTACAGAGAAAAACGGTATCGACCTGGGCGAAGGATTTCAGATAAAAAACACGACTTTCGACAGTAAAGATGAAACATGGACGCAACCATGGGGTGAAAATAAAACCAATAGAAATCATTATAATGAGATGGCGGTAAATCTGGTCAATAAAGATCAGGTGGAGTTAACTCTCCGTTTCCGTGTGTTTGATGATGGGGTAGGGTTTCGTTATGAATATAATGTGCCCGCAGCGGATTCCCTATTGATTACGGATGAACTGACAACTTTCCGTTTTCGTCAGGACGGTACATCATGGTCTATTCCTGCCAGTGCCGAAACTTATGAATTGCTTTATGCGCAACGTCCCATTTCCGAGGTGGAGATAGCCAATACTCCTTTCACCTTTAAAACTGCCGATGGCGTCTACGGAAGTATTCATGAAGCGGCATTGTACGATTTCTCGGAAATGACTTTGAAGCAGGCAGGAAACTATACGTTGAAAGCTGAACTTGCTCCATGGCCTGATGGTGTGAAAGTGCGTAAAGGTAATCATTTCACTACTTCCTGGCGTACTATTCAGATTGTTCCGGATGCCGTTAGTCTGATTAATTCGGCTATGATTTTAAATCTGAATGAACCAAGTAAAATAGAAACGACCGATTGGATTCGTCCGATGAAATATGTAGGTGTATGGTGGGGGATGCATCTCGGCGTAGAAACCTGGAAGATGGATGAACGTCATGGAGCCACTACTGTCAATGCCAAGAAATACATTGATTTTGCCGCTGCCAATCAGATTGAAGGCGTTTTGTTTGAAGGTTGGAATGAAGGCTGGGAAAGCTGGGGTGGTATGCAAAACTTTGACTTTACGAAACCGTATGCTGACTTTGACATTGATGAAGTGGTTCGTTATGCAAAGGAAAAAGGAGTTGAAGTTATCGGCCATCACGAGACCGGAGGGAATATTCCCAACTATGAGCGCCAGATGGATCATGCTATGCAATGGTACACAGACTACGGTATCCGTGTCCTGAAGACAGGATATGTGGGAGCTTTCCCGAATGGTTATCTTCATCACAGCCAATATGGAGTCAACCACTATCAGAAAGTGGTGGAAACAGCTGCCCGTCATAAAATGACGCTGGATGCGCACGAACCTATTAAAGATACCGGTATCCGTCGTACATGGCCTAATATGATGACACGTGAAGGAGTGAGAGGGATGGAATGGAATGCATGGAGCGAAGGAAATCCTCCGTCTCATCATGTCATGTTGCCGTTCACCCGTATGCTGTCCGGTCCGCTGGATTATACACCGGGTACGTTTGATATTTTGTTTCTGAACACCAAAGATTCTCCCCGTCGCCAGAAATGGAACGATCAGGATAAAGGAAACAGCCGTGTGAATACAACATTGGCGAAACAGCTTGCTAACTGGGTGATTTTGTATTCTCCCTTGCAGATGGCATCTGATATGATTGAAAATTATGAAGGCCATCCGGCTTTCCAGTTCTTCCGCGATTTCGATCCGGATTGTGACGAATCGAAAGCATTGGCAGGAGAACCGGGGGAATTCGTAGCCATCGTGCGTAAAGCAAAAGGCAACTATTTCTTGGGAGCAGCAACGAACGAGAAACCCCGTACACTGGAAATAAAACTGGATTTCCTGGAACTGGGCAAACAGTATAAAGCTGTCATCTATGCGGATGGAGAGAATGCGGATTGGAAATCAAATCCTACGGATTACCAGATAACGGAACAAACGGTTACTTCTGAAAATACGTTGAACATACGAATGGCTGCCGGAGGCGGACAGGCTATTTCATTTATGGCACTTTAAAAAGATCGATTGATTATAAAGTTAGACTGTTAATAATGGAAATAGGATTCGTTTTTAGGTAGGAAGATAGAAAAACAGGTAGTATAAATAAAGTTAGTTAGAGGTTAGGAAAAACGGTGAACAGCCTCAACACTGTCCACCGTTTTTATTATTAAGCATGTTCTCATTATCAGTTTATATAATCCGTGCTAATACTATGAGAATTATTGCATGGATACTTATCGTGCTTATCCGGGATAATTATCCCTTTGCTTCCTGATACATAAAGCGTTTGATTGACTTTTTCGCAGTCTTTTCAAATTCCTCGAAATGGATCTTTATTTTGCTTATTTGAGAATAGTTAGGAAGCTGTTGATTCAATTCGATACGGTTTTGTTCCATTACTTTCTGAATATCCGTCTGCTGCAATCCATGAGCGAAAGCATCGTCGAAATCCGGGTAGATCAGTGCTACCAGCTTTTCGTGCTGTAAGACGATCAGTGACTCCGAAACATACGGCATGTTGTTCAGCTTGCTTTCAATTTCTTCGGGATAGATATTCTGTCCGCTAGAGGTGAGAAGCAGGTTCTTACTACGTCCGCGGACTGTCACATAACCCTCTTCATCCAACGTACCGAGGTCACCGGTATGCAGCCAACCGTTAGCATCAATAATTTGCGCCGTAGCTTCCGGATTTTTATAATATCCCAGCATCATATTCATTCCTCTGCATACGATTTCTCCAGCATGTGTTTTCGGGTCCGGTGAGTCAATACGGACTTCCATTCGGCTGGTTGCCTTTCCGCAGGAAGCAAGTTTCAGTGTTTCCCAACGGCTGGAACAAATAATCGGACCACATTCCGTCATACCGTAAGCGATGGTGTAGGGGAACCCTATCTTTTTAAGGAAAGCCTCTACTTCCGCATTGAAAGGAGCACCTCCGATAATAATCTCGTCAAAGTTTCCACCGAAGATTTCCATGGCAGCCTGTCGTGCCAGCGATTTGATTTTATCGTTCACAATAGGCACTTTCAGCAATAACTTGCCGATTTTGCTGTCTACTTTAGGAAGAATATCTTTCTTGATAATCTTTTCCACAATCAACGGTACACAAGAAATCACTTTGGGTTTAATTTCGGAGAAAGATTGGGAAATGATTTTCGGAGACGGCATACGCGTCAGGAAATAGATGTGTGCACCTGCAGAGAATCCGTAAAGGAAATCATATACCATACCGAACACGTGTCCCATAGGCAACATGGAAACGATATGGTCTCCCGGTTTAACGGGAAGCATTTCGAAGCAATAAGCCACGTTTGACCAAAGACTGCGATAGGGGAGCATCACTCCTTTAGAGTAACCCGTGGTACCGGAAGTATAGTTGATGATAGCCAGTTCTTCCGGACGATCTTTCCGGTAACAAATATGTTCCGGTCGAAAGTTCTTGGGATACTGTTGACCGTAAATAGCGTTCCGATGTTCAAAAGCGTAAGTGAGTTTTTCGTTCCGGGACACTAATGCCGAGAAATCAGCCAGCGAAGCGATGCCCTCTAACAAAGGCATGGCATCTTCATTCAGGTTCTCCCATGCCTGGTCGCCGACGAAAAGTAATTTGGCTTCGGAATGGTTGACGATATTATGAATATTATCTGCCTTGAATTCATGCAAAATGGGAACAATAACAGCTCCGTAAGTGATAGTCGCCAGGAAAGTAACTGCCCAGTGAGCACTGTTACGTCCGCAAACGGCTATTTTATCTCCCGGCTGGATGCCGGCACTCTCCAAGACGATGTGAAATTTAGCGATTTTACGCGCTACATCCTTATATTGGAGGGTAATTCCTTTATAGTCAGTTAAGGCATCTTTGTCCCAGTTTTTGATGATGCTTTGCTCAATATAATCAATGAACTGATGTTCTTGTTCCATTCGATTTTTGCACATTTAGTTTAAAACTGCGCAAAATTAATACTTCGTAGATGTAAACCGAATTTTAAATTCAAGTTTTACGGTTAATTAACGGAGGGGGAGCGAACAATTTTATCAGCCGGATAAAGGTCATTCGTGTTTCTTCCTTAGAACTAGTTCATTGGCCTATATAAAACATTTCGTCTCCACGCATGAAGATGAAACGAATGTCTTGCCAAGGCAAGAGGTTCCATGCGTGGAAACGAATCAGTTATAGTGTACTGAATAACTCTTTTCTGATGTTATTCTGAATCAGTATCTTCTTCTTTGGATTTTTCGGAAATAAGTAACAGTTTATCTCCTTCATGCAGTTTCAGCGTTCCGTTGGGAATCAGGAACTCATCTCCACGCTTCACAATCATTACCAGTGTGCCTTTCGGAAGATTCATATCTTTCAATGTGTCTGCTTCTTCCAGCATACTTTTAGTGATAGTCATGTCACTAAGGTCAGAGTCTATTTCTTCCGGAAGTTCCACTCCGAAGTCGTTACCGGTTTTTTCCAGCGGTTTGGAAAGATTCAAAATCCGGGCGACGAAAGAAATGGTTGTTCCCTGTACGACCAATGAGACGATGGTAATAAAGAAAACAATGTTGAAAATGAGGTTCGAACCTTCTACGCCTGCCACTACCGGATAGGTAGCAAAGATGATAGGAACTGCACCGCGTAATCCTACCCAGGATACGAAAATACGTGATTTCATCGTGATTTTCCGGAATGGAAGCAGACAAAGGAACACGCTTAACGGGCGCCCGATAATAATCATGAAAACACCAATCAATAATGCCACGGCAGCTACTTCGAGCATTTCGTGCGGGTTGACAAGCAATCCCAGGCAAAGGAACATGATGATTTGCGACAACCAGGTCAGTCCGTCCATAAAGGTGTAGATATCCTTACGGTGCATGATTTTATTGTTTCCCACCATGATACCGGCGATATATACGGCAAGGTATCCGTTACCTTTCAGTAAGTCGGTGATGGAGAAAGTGAAAAACACAAATGCCAGTAATAAGATGGGATACAAGGCTTGATTATCAATATTGAGCTTATTCAACATCCGGATAGCTAGCTTTCCAAGTACATATCCGGCAGCCGCGCCGACGATAAACTGGATGACGAAAGAGCCTACGATAGCTCCGACTTCCATACCTGACGATTGAATAAACTGTATCAGGACAATGGTAAGCATATAGGCCATCGGGTCATTACTTCCGCTCTCCAGTTCCAGCATGGGACGAAGGTTGTGTTTCAAGTTCATCTTCTGTGAACGGAGAATGGCGAACACCGAAGCCGAATCCGTAGACGACATGGTGGAGGCCAAAAGCAGGGAAGTAGTGATAGGTAAATAAATATTTGACCAGCTCATACCTGATATCCACCAGATAAAGAGTCCGGTGAAAAGAGCTGTAAGTAGTACTCCGACAGTGGAAAGCACGATACCGGGACCTAGAATAGGTTTGATTTCTCTGAATTTCGTATCCATACCTCCCGAGAAAAGGATAATACTAAGGGCCACCATACCGATAAATTGGGCGTCTTTCGCGTCGTGGAACTGCAGGCCGAGGCCGTCACTTCCAAACAACATTCCTACTACGAGGAACAATAATAAGGTAGGTACTCCAAAGCGGTATCCGGTTTTTCCAACAACGATGCTGACGAAAAGTAAGATAGAACCGATAAGTAGGGTGTTTTCTGCTGTAAATATCATAGGCAATATATTATAAAGTTATAAAATTGTCGTATTAATTCTCACCGTGCGAAGTTACACATTATTAACAACAAATAAAAACTCTTTTTGGATGTATTTTTGTGAAAAAAGGGAGTTAAATTGTCTAAAAAGACTAATTTTGCAAAGAATAATCTACATTATACTTATGGATTCAAATAATCTTACACCTTTGAGGAAAGGGGTGGTGGGGGTACAATTCTTGTTTGTAGCTTTCGGTGCTACGGTACTCGTGCCGTTATTGGTAGGGCTTGACCCTTCTACAGCTCTGTTTACAGCAGGTATTGGTACGCTTATCTTTCATGCGGTTACGCGTGGAAAGGTTCCTGTTTTTCTGGGGAGTAGTTTCGCGTTTATTGCGCCTATCATTAAAGCGACAGAACTTTATGGGTTGCCCGGCACCTTATCCGGCATGGTTGGAGTAGCATTAGTTTACTTTGTAATGAGTGCGCTTGTCAAATGGCAGGGAGTGAGGGTGATTGAACAGCTCTTTCCTCCCGTTGTCATAGGTCCTGTTATCATTCTGATAGGTTTGTCACTGGCGGGAACAGGAGTGAATATGGCAAAAGAGAACTGGGTACTGGCACTGCTTTCGTTGGTTACCGCAGTCGTTGTTTCAATGAAAGCCAAAGGGCTTTTGAAACTGATTCCTATCTTCTGTGGAATTGTAGTAGGGTATCTGGCTGCATGGCTTTTCTACGATTTGGATTTGTCCGGTGTCAGGGATGCTGCCTGGATTGGATTGCCGCAGTTTGTCTTTCCTAAGTTCTCATGGGAACCTGTGTTGTTTATGATTCCGGTAGCCATTGCTCCGGTGATAGAACATATTGGTGATATTTATGTCGTTAATACGGTCACCGGAAAAGATTTCGTGAAAGATCCGGGGTTGCACCGTACTTTATTAGGGGATGGTCTGGCGTGTTTCTGTGCCGGATTGCTGGGTGGGCCTCCTGTGACTACCTATTCGGAAGTGACAGGAGCCATGTCACTGACAAAGATTACTAATCCGCAAGTGATCCGAATAGCTGCCATTTCCGCTATCTTATTCTCCGTTATCGGTAAAATCAGTGCATTATTAAGATCCATTCCAAGTGCGGTACTGGGCGGCATCATGTTATTGCTTTTCGGAACGATTGCTTGCGCGGGTATTGGTAATCTTGTGAATAATTGCATTGATTTGAGCCGTACCAGAAATATAATCATTGTATCTTTGACACTGACTGTCGGCATTGGTGGCGCTGCTTTTAATTGGGGCGATTTTTCATTGTCCGGCATTGGACTGGCAGCTTTGGTGGGAGTAGTTCTCAATTTAATATTACCCAGAGAGGATTGAAATTCTATTCAAAAAAACATCCACTATGCGGGAGTAAACGCAGGACTCCTGATTAAGCAGGAGTCCTCCTAATATAGAAAAAAAGATAGTGACGGTATATGATGGAAATAGTGACGGTATGGTTGTTGTATACCGTCACTATCCTTATCAAATACCGTCACTATTTTGTAGAAGAGAATCTGCTTGTAAAATACCCTTCTGTTTCCTTATCATTTATGATAGAAACTTCACAATATCTTCATCCACTGTACTGATACCTCCGATCCCGAATTGTTCGATCAATACGTTCCTGACATTCGGTGAAAGGAAAGCGGGAAGTGTAGGACCCAAATGAATGTGTTTCACTCCCAAAGCCAGTAATGCCAATAAAACAATGACCGCCTTTTGTTCGTACCAAGCGATGTTGTATACGATAGGCAACTGATTCACATCATCCAATCCGAAGATTTCTTTCAGTTTTAAAGCGATGACGGCCAATGAGTAACTGTCGTTACATTGTCCTGCATCCAACACTCTCGGAATGCCGTTGATATCACCTAAAGCCAGTTTATTATATCTGTACTTGGCACAACCGGCAGTAAGAATCACGGTGTCACCAGGTAATTTTTGAGCAAATTCCGTATAGTATTCACGGCTCTTCATACGTCCGTCGCATCCTGCCATTACAAAGAATTTACGGATAGCTCCGCTTTTCACGGCGTCCACCACTTTATCTGCCAGGGCTGTCACCTGTGCATGCGCGAATCCTCCGATAATTGTTCCGTTTTCAATGGCTACCGGTGGCTGACATTGCTTAGCATGAGCAATTAGTGCAGAAAAATCTTTCGGTTTTCCGTCTTTGCGTTCGGGGATGTAATGTGCCCCTTCTAAGCCGCAGGCTCCTGTGATGTAAATACGATCCTTGTAGCTGGCATTTGCACGTGGCGGAACGATACAGTTACTTGTGAACAAGATAGGACCGTTGAAACTTTCAAATTCCTCTTTCTGCTTCCACCAGGCGTTTCCGTAGTTTCCTGCCAGATGCTTGTACTTCTTTAGTTGAGGATAATAATGTGCAGGCAACATTTCGCTGTGAGTATATACATCTACTCCTGTACCCTCTGTTTGTTCCAATAACTCTTCCAGGTCTTTCAAGTCATGTCCGCTGATTAATATACCCGGATTATTGCGTACACCGAGACTCACTTGTGAAATTTCCGGATTTCCGTAGCTGCTGGTGTTCGCCTTATCCAGCTGTGCCATTGCCGATACTCCATGCTTTCCTGTTTCCAAAGTCAGCTGAACCAGTTCTTCCACTGTAATATCATTGCGGGTCAGTTCAGACAAGGCATGTTGCATGAAAGCAAATATTTCCGGTGACTCGTAGCCCAGGTTATGCGCATGCTCTACGTAGGCAGCCATTCCTTTCAGGCCATAGTGTACAAGTTCTTTCAGTGAGCGGATATCCTCGTTGGAAGTGCGAAGCACACCGACAGTTTTTGATTTCTCTTCAAACTCATCTTCGCTTCCATTCCAAAGACATTCGTCGGGAGCATTTTCGATCTTTACCTTGTTGGCAAGTTCTTTTTTCAGTTTCAGTCCTTCTTTTATTTTTTCAGTGATAGCCACTTTATCAAAATTGGCGTTGGTGATGGTAATGAACAAAGCATCATAGATAAATTTGTCTGCTTGTTCGGAAGGATGTCCATCTTTACGCAGATGTTCGTTGTAGACAGCAATTCCACGTACTACGAAGAGTAGTAAATCTTGCAGGTTAGCCACTTCAGACGTTTTACCGCACACACCTTTCAAGGTACAGCCGGTACCCATTGCGGTTTCTTGACATTGATAACAGAACATACTCATAACTTTTACGTTTTTAATTAGTCCAATATTTTATTTATTGAACGCAAAAGTAGAGGAAAGGTTTCAGCTGATTCTGTAACCAATGTTACAACAATGAATATTTTTTATCTAAAACACTCATTATTCAATTCATAAATCCTTAAAACAGTTCCTATTATTGGATAAGCCGTACCAGTTCTTCTTTCTGTAAAATAGTGATATGCTTGCGATCGGCTATCAATAATCCATCTTCCTGCATGTGCGCCAGTTCGCGGGCGAGGGAAGGACGGGATACCCCGAAATAATCACTCAATTCCTGTTGTGAACGGTCGAGGGTGATATGCGTTTGTTGCTGCTGTTTATATAATCGGAGCAGGTACGAAGCAAGTTTCTGACGAATCGTTTTGAACGACATAAAGAAAAGCTTATCCGATAAGGTTCGTGCATAATTGGCAGAAAGATTCATATAGTTTTCCAAAAACTGCTCGTTTTTGCGGAATAAACTCAATACACTTGATTTAGGAAGTTCGATAACCTCTGTCGGTTCATTGGCAGTCACTTCCACCGGATAACGGTTTTCCTCACCGAACAGAAACAGAGGGGCAATCGCTCTTGGAGCGGCGATGTCCTCCACTTTGATAAGACGCCCCGAATAATCAATCATCTCTCCACGCACGCTTCCTTTGGTCAGGATGACGAGGCGATTACACACAGCTCCCTGTTGAGCCAGGATTTCTCCTTTCTTATAAGAACGTGTATGGAAACTGATCTCTTCCAGATCGGCAAAAAGTCTTTCCGGAGTGATCTCCCGGAATAAGGGATTGTTGACGAGTGCAGGTATCATATATCAATAGTTATTTGAATTTTAAAATAAACGTTGTTTCTTTCTCCCGCAGCAAAGTGAGACTCCCGCCCGAAAGACGCATGATCTGTCGTGAAATACTAAGTCCGATTCCGCTACCATTTTCTTTGGTGGTGAAGAAAGGAATAAAGATATGTTCTGCTATTTCCGACGGGATTTCAGGACCGTTGTTTTTGATCTCGATCCATATTTCTTCCATATCATTGCAATAAGCCCGAAGCTCGATTCTACCATCCGGCTGGCTGCCGATTGCCTGGATGGCATTCTTCAGAAGATTGATAACCACCTGGGCGATGAGGTTTTCATCCGCATACAGAATTAAGTCCGCAGGAGAAATCTCCGTGTGGAAACAAATGGTGTCACACGGATTCTGATGGCGGGCAAGTTCAATCATCCTTTCTATGAACGCTTTCACGTAGAACAATGACGGTTCCGGTGCAGGTATGCGTGTAAACTGCCGGTAAGATTCTACAAAAGAGAGCAACCCTTTTCCTGTGGTGCTGATGGTCTGCAACCCGTGACTGATCTCTTCGTCTTTATCCTCGGACATGGAAAGAAGAGTGTCACAAAGAGAAGTGATAGGAGTGACCGAATTCATGATTTCATGCGTCAGAACCCGTGTCAGGCGAATCCATGAATCTATTTCCTTTTCATCGAGTTCGGTATTGATGTCGTTCAGAGCCAGAATACGCAGATGCTCTTTGCGCACATTGATTTCCGATACACGTATGGATAGATTAACGGTTCCCCGTTCGTTGTGAAATATCACTTGCAGTTTGTCTCCGGGACGGCAGTTCTCTATTTTCTCCATGAGCGTAGTGTCTACTTTACTCAACTGATGGATATGCGTGAATATATTCAGCCCCAAAAGACGGAGTGCCTCCTTGTTCTTCTGATAAACAGCCCCATTGTCATTGAGTACCAGCAATCCTATACTGACAAAATCCAGAATCAGCTCGTAATATTTCTCTTGTTGTGCGGTTTCCGCTTTTACATTATATAAGATATGTCCCACCCGGTTGAGTGCCCGGTTGATCTTTTGGCTTTCGGGAGTACCGTTTTCTTCGGGAAAATGAAAAGTGTTATCATTATTTTCAAGCGCGTTAATCATGAAAAGCACCTGCTTGGTGTGAAGCTGGTACAGGCGGATTTGCCAGATGATGCTAAGTACCAGCAGACAAAGACTGACGCCCAGCCAACCGTATGATTGATGAATACCGAACCAGACAGTCGATATACAGAAAAGTACAGTCAGCAAAACTCTGAACCAGTACCGAATCCCCAGTTGTTGGATCTGTGAGCTCATAATCCGAATTTTTTCATCTTGTTATAGAGCGTCTGCCGGGTTATTCCCAGTTGAGCGGCCACTGCCGATAGATTTCCCGCACAGGCATCGAGCGCTTTCCGTATCATCTGCACTTCCATTTCTTCCAGGGTGGAGATACTCTGTTCCTGAATGGCTATCCGTGGTACGGATAATTGGAATAATTCAGCAGGAATCAGCGGACTGTCATTGATGATAACCGCCTTTTCGATGACGTGCTCCAATTCGCGGATATTACCATACCAGGGATGCGCAGTCAATTTATCCTTTGCTTCGGGAGTGAACTTCATCAACGACTTGTCATATTGCTTGCAGAAGTGAACCATAAATCGTTCGGCCAATGGGATAATATCCTCTTTCCGTTCGCGCAGGGGAGGAATTTCCACATGAATGGTATTGATGCGGTAGAGCAAGTCTTCCCGGAATTCGCCTTTCGCTACCATCTCCTGCAGGTTCCGGTTCGTGGCACATATCAGTCGGATATCAATAGGAATTGGCGTGTTACTTCCCACTTTCACAATGCTTCGCCGTTGGATGGCGGTTAGTAGCTTTGCTTGCAGATGGTAGGGCAAGTTTCCTATTTCGTCGAGAAACAGCGTACTCTTTTCGGCAGCCTCGAACTTACCTGTCCGGTCGGTGTGTGCATCAGTGAACGACCCTTTTACATGTCCGAAAAGCTCACTCTCGAATAAAGATTCGGTGATGGTTCCCATATCCACAGCAATCATTTCTTTATATTTGCGGTTGGAAAGCACATGGATTTCCCGTGCCAGCATCTCTTTTCCCGTTCCGTTTTCACCCGTTATCAAGAGGTTGGCATCGGTGACGGCAACCTTTTCAATCAAAGCCCGTAGTTGTTGCATAACCTTGCTTTCTCCCCAGTACATAGGCGAGTGAACAGGCTTTTCTTTACTTGCCGTTTTCCTGTCGTTGTGCGTAGAGGTTGCTGCGATTTGCAGTGTTTCCACCAGTTTCTGGTTGTCCCAGGGTTTGACGATAAAGTCCGTTGCTCCCTCTTTAATACCCCGGATAGCCAGTTCAATATCGGCATAAGCCGTAAAAAGTACGACCGGAAGATCCGGACGTACTTTTTTTATTTCATGTAACCAGAATAATCCCTCATTGCCGGTATTGATGCCCGATGTGAAATTCATGTCCAGCAATACCACTTCCGGTATTTCCTCCCGTAGGACGCTCGTCAGGGTGACAGGCGAGGAGAGTGCAACGACCTTTGAGAAATAACTTTTTAAAAGGATTTGTATGGCAGTCAGCACCCCTTTATTGTCGTCTACAATGATGATTGTTCCAGATTTACTCATTTTCGTTCAAGTTTGTAAAGCGCAAACTTACGAAAAAAGGATGTGATAATTCAAGAATCGTAATTCAAAATTGATTTTATCCCCCTTGTATCTCCAATCATAACCACTGGAACTTCAATCCGAATGATAAACTAAGGTAGTCACGTGGACGGAGATAACTATTGTTTACCGCACTAATCACATAAAGGTCACACGTACTTATTTCATAGAAAAAGGTTACAGACTTGGCCATAAATCTACGTTGCGGGTCAATGTCATAGGTCAGGCGTTGTCCCATAAAGACATGGAAACGCACTTTGCTTGAGAAACCATAATACCCTTTCGGATAACGTTCCGGTTCGTTCACCCAGAACTGATTTCCAAATACGGTATTCACATAAAGACCACAGGCAAGAGGCTCTGTCGAGAATCCTTTTCCAATATTAATGCTCCAGGGCATATAGTTCTGCTTGAGCGTCATGGTCACTTTTGCTTTCTTCGAAGAATATTTCGGAATGAATCCGAGCAATACATCCGTTTCCCACTGATTACGTTTTCCATAATCCCATCCTGTACCGAAAGAGAGCAATCCCATATTTCCGGCATATTGTATTTTGGAATGAGTCGGGATAATCCGTTCCCAGTTTCTGCGGAAACGGTGAACCCGATTATCGTAGCGGGTATGTTTGGTGTGCTTCGGTGTGGCAGGCAACACGGAGTCCGCTTTGATAATGGTGAATGAAGACTCCCCGTTACGAAAGGTGATAATTGAATCATCCTTGATGATAAAACGGAGCGAATCATCCTTGTAGTTGTTGATGATTGTATCCCTCTTGCAGGTAGCAGACATCAGACCGGGAAGCAGGAGAAGCACGGACAGTACTCCCGCGCGTAAGATATAATTAGTATTTAACCAGCTCATATTCGTATTTTTCCGGAGTTATTGTAAATACCAGATAAGTACGGTAATCCATACAATCACTGGTAACATAATGTATTCCATCATCAAAAATCATATCGTCCTGATGGTGATGGGTATGGGCGGCCGTGCAGAACTGTATTCCTGCATACTGTTTGACATAGTGTTGGAATACTTTTGCCACATTATCATTGAACACATCCGTATAGGGACGCGCGTGCATACAAATGACCGTTTTTTCAAACTCATCCCGCCTGTTCGTTATCTCATTTTCCATAAAGGTAAAGTCCGGTACAGGTTCGGAGTAATCATACTCCAAAGCGTTGGTATTCAGGCAGACAAACTTCACATCTCCTGCGATGAAAGAGAAGTTTGTGGGGCCGAATACAGCCTTGTAGGTTTCCGCTCCCGTTCCCAGACAGTCATGATTTCCGATCAGAGCCACATAAGGCACATGAAGTCCGTTCATGATATCCCTTTGCCAAAGAAATTCCTTAGTCAGTCCGAAGTCACTCATATCCCCTCCGTGGATAACGAAGTCAATATCATTTCGTTGATTGATTGCTTTTACAAAATCTTCCGTTTCGTCATACCATCGTTGTGAGTCGCCCATTGTCACGAACCGTATCGTAGTTTTACCCTGGCAATTTGCTTCTATTCTTTCCATATTGTGGGCGTTGACCTCTGTTTCTCCGCTGATGCGGACGTCATACGGATGATAGTCTATCATACCGCATCCCGAAAGGAACAGGCACGAAAACAGTGCATATAAATTCTTCCTCTTCATCATTACTTTAATAGTTTAGAAAACTAGATGCAAAGATAAAGTTTTCTATCGGGATGGACAATCTCCCCATGGATAATAGAGACTGTTGGAACAATTTAAAGGAGAAATGGAATAGTCTCCCGGTTGTCTAAAAATTAGACGGTACTGTCTAATTTTTAGACAATATTCAGAAAGGTTGAAATGATAAACACTTGATAATGAATTGTTATTCTTTTTTGGCATGCTTTCTGCATTCTTGAAAATAGAAAAAACAGAAATAAAATATAATATGAAACAAATCTATTATGTGATCCGTACTTTATTGCGGGGGCATGGTTCCAACGTTATCAAAATCCTCTCTTTGGCGTTGGGGCTGACGATGAGCATCCTGTTGTTTGCCCGCGTGGCTTTCGAACAGAGCTTTGACAAATGCTTCAAAGATTATGATAACCTGTATCAGATCTTCTCCGTCTTTTCCGCCAATGGCCAAACCTTTGAGCCGCAGGAAATGAACTGCGGACCGGTGGCGGGTGCCATACAGGAGAACTTTCCTAAAGAAGTGGAAGCAGCCACCAGCTATTGTGTCTGGATGAGTGCCCCTCTTTATTATGGAAGTGTCCGTTTTGAAGCTAACAAAGTGACAGCCGATTCACTATTCTTTCAAACTATGGGTATCGATGTTTTGAGCGGTGTTCCGGAAAAAGAACTGATGCAGAAAGATGTTGTCTTTCTTAGTGACCGGTTGGCGCGTAAGATGTTCGACCAAGAAAACCCGATAGGCAAAGTAATCTCCTATAATAAAGAAATAGAACTGACAGTGAAAGGCACGTACGCCGACATACCTGAAAATGCTACCGTCAGACCGGATGCAGTGATTTCTCTGCCTACCGTATGGAGCCGTGGATGGGGAAACTACTCCTGGAGAGGAGGCGATAGCTGGATCGCATTTATCCGTTTTCGTCCCGGAGCAGACAAATCCGTGGTGAATGCACGGTTGAATGACCTGATAAAGAAATATCGTCCTGCGGAAGACCAGAAAGTGGTAGGTTATACCGCTTTTGTAAAGCCGATCCGTGATGTATACAGGGAAGAACCGGACGTGAAGCGGATGCGGAACATCATGTCTATCTTGGGAATAATCATCCTTTTCATCGCTACTTTGAACTACGTACTGATCTCCATTTCTTCACTCTCATACCGCGCCAAAGCCATCGGCGTACATAAGTGTAGCGGTGCAGGCAGCGGCAAAATTCTGGGAATGTTCCTATTGGAAACAGCTATCATTATTCTCTTCGCCTTGCTATTGATGGGATTAATCTTACTGAACTTCCGCGACTTTATAGAAGACACAACCGCCGTTGAACTCGGAGCCCTGTTCTCTTTAGACCGTCTTTGGGTACCCCTGCTGACGGTAGCTATCCTGTTCCTGATAGGAGGAGCACTGCCCGGACGCATCTTTGCCAGAATCCCCGTTTCACAAGTCTTCCGCCGCTACACAGAAGGAAAGAAAGGCTGGAAATGCCCGCTATTATTCGTGCAGTTTGCTGGCGTAGCTTTCATCTGCGGATTGATGTATGTGGTGATGCTGCAATACTACTATGTCTTGAACAAAGACCTGGGATACAATCCGAAGCGCGTTGTCGTAGCCAATACTGATTTCGGCAATAAAGAAAACCAGGACTATGCCCTGACTTTCTTCCGTGGCCTGCCTTATGTAGAGTCCGTGTCCAGTGCCGATTCCCATCCCGTCTATAGTTATAGTGGAACGATGATTCAGGATGAAAGTGGACAATCACTTTTCTCCTCCCGTTTTTGCGAAATGATGGAAGACTATCCAAAGATGATGGGTATGGTGATGAAGGAGGGGCGTATGCCACGGAATGAAAACGAAGTAGCCATCAATGAAACATACGGCGAATGGATGCACTGGGGAACAGAGCTATTGAACCGTACTGTCTATAATTCAGGCTACGTATGTAAAGTAGTGGGAGTGATTAAAGACTTCCGGATCGGTAATTTCACCAACCCGCAAGCACCCTTCATCCTGATGAGTACCAAGAATTTCGGAAACTGTGTTCATGTCCGGCTGAAAGAACCTTTTGCAGAGAACCTTCAGAAACTGAATAAAGTATCGGCAGACGCTTTCCCCGATAAAACGGTCGATTTCCGTTCGATGGAGCAGATGATAAAAGAGAGTTATAACTCCATCCGCGTTTTCAGCAATGCTACCATACTGGCGGCGGTTACCATGTTCTTTGTGATGATGATGGGATTGATAGGCTACACAACCGATGAAGTCCGCCGCCGTTCCAAAGAGATTGCCATACGTAAAGTCAATGGTGCCGAAGCCTCCGGCATTCTGGAAATGCTGGTGAAAGATGTGCTTTATGTAGCCGTTGCAGCCGTTGTGATCGGTGTGGCGGCATCATGGTACGTCAATGATATGTGGATGGATATGTTTGCCGAGCACGTGCCTGTCAGTTGGGCGGCGTATGTACTGATAGCGATTGTAAATCTTCTCGTTATCGTAGTCTGCGTACTTTGGAAATCGTGGCGGATTGCCAATGAAAATCCGGTGAATAGCCTTAAAAGTGAATAATTAAAAACATAAATAAAAAGAGTATGATTGAAATAAACAACATCAGTAAAGTATTCCGTACTTCCGAAGTAGAGACAGTTGCCTTGAATCACGTAAACCTTGAAGTAAAAGAGGGAGAGTTTGTAGCCATTATGGGCCCCTCCGGTTGTGGTAAATCCACTTTGTTGAATATTCTGGGTTTGCTCGATAACCCCACCGAAGGTTCCTACCGCTTGATGGGTGAAGAAGTGGGCGGATTGAAAGAGAAAGAACGTACCCATGTGCGTAAGGGCAAACTCGGATTCGTATTCCAGAGCTTTAACCTGATCGACGAGCTGAATGTTTACGAGAATGTAGAACTTCCTCTGACATACCTGGGCTTTAAAGCATCCGAACGCCGCCGCATGGTAGAAGACATTCTGAAACGGATGAACATCAGCCATCGTGCCAAACACTTTCCGCAACAACTTTCCGGTGGTCAGCAACAACGTGTCGCCATTGCCCGTGCCGTAGTGACCAATCCGAAACTGATTCTCGCCGATGAGCCGACCGGTAACCTCGATTCAAAGAATGGGGCAGAAGTGATGAACCTGTTGACCGAACTGAATAAAGAAGGAACAACCATCATCATGGTGACACACTCACAACATGACGCATCCTTTGCCCATCGTACAGTTCATTTGTTCGACGGCAGCGTGGTAGCCAGTGTGATAGCATAAACCAGATCAGAAGCAAGTATGAGACAAATCTATTATAGCATACGTACATTACTGCATGAGCGTACTTTGAATATCGTAAGAGTGCTCTCCCTTTCTTTAGGACTAACAGTTGGCATCTTGCTTTTCTCGCAAATAGCTTTTGAGATGAGCTATGAGAAATGTTACCCGGAAGCGGAGAATCTGATAATGGCGAGAATAGCGGCACAGAATATGACGACCGGCGAAGTGCAGGGTGATGACGGAATGAATTATGACTATACCGTCTGTGATCCGGTAGCTTTTACCCTGGCGCAGGATATGCCTGAAGAAATAGAATCAGCCACCTGTGTACTTCCTTTCCAGTTTTATCATATTTATAAGGAAGACAAACTGCTGTCAAAAGCAAATTACATGATGGTCGACACCTGTTTCTTTGAAACGATGGGTATACCCGTACTAAAAGGGAACGCGAAAGATCTCATCATCTCGAATAGCATATTTGTATCAGAACATTTTGCCCGTGAAACATTCGGTAGCGCAGCCCCTATTGGGAAAACCCTTTCGGCCGACAAGCAGTTGGAGCTCACAATTCGCGGCGTCTATAAAGACATACCCGAAAATTCGATGCTCTCCCGTGACTTTGTGATTACCATCCACCGCGATGGTCGCTATGCGAGTGGTAACGGTTGGAATGGGAATGATATCTTTTATGCCTTTGCACGCTTGCGTCATGCGTCGGATATAGACAAGGTGAACAGCAAAACTCAACAAGTAATGGCAAAATACAGCCCCTTGCAATGGGATGACTGGAAGTTGGAATACAGCGTTGTTCCTCTTTCGAAACGCCATCTGGATTCTGCCGATACCCAGAAACGTTTGATGATATTCGGCTTCCTCGGCTTTTCAGTGTTTTTTGTAGCCATCATGAATTATATGTTGATTTCAATAGCCACTATCAGTCGTCGTGCAAAAAGCGTAGGAGTGCATAAATGCAGTGGAGCCAGTTCCGGAAACATCTTTGGCATGTTTCTGGCAGAAACCGGAGTATTGGTTCTACTATCCGTCCTGTTTAGCTTCCTGTTGATAATCAACATGGGCGAATTGATCGAAGACCTGTTGGGAACCAGCCTTGCCTCACTGTTTGCCTGGGACATCATTTGGATACCCTTGCTCACTGTAGTAGTCCTTTTCCTCCTGGCAGGAGGCATACCGGGAAAACTGTTCTCACGTATTCCCGTCACGCAGGTATTCCGGCACTATACGGATGGAAAAAGAGGATGGAAACGTTCATTACTATTTGTCCAGTTCACGGGTACCTCCTTTGTACTCGGACTATTGCTGGTTACCCTGTTACAATATTCTTACCTGATGAATGGAGATATGGGAATCAAGATTCCGGGACTGGTAGAAGCCGAAACCTGGATGTCCGGCGAAACAGTAGAACATGTAAAAGACGAGTTGCTCCGCCAACCGATGGTGGACGGGGTATCGGCATCCACACACAGCGTACTGGGAGAATATTGGACACGTGGATTGATTGGTAACGACGGCAAACGCATTGCCACCCTTAATTTCAATATGTGCGACTATGATTATCCGAATGTGATGGGAATCAGAATAACAGAAGGCACTACCATCAAGAAAAAAGGCGATCTATTGGTAAATAAAGAACTCGTTCGTTTGATGAAATGGACCGATGGTGCCGTAGGAAAATCAGTGAGTGGGGTAGAAGGTACCATCGTGGGAGTGTTTGATGATATTCGTAATAGAAGTTTCTATTCCAGTCAGTCTCCTATCGTATTGATTGCCGATAAAGAATCGGCCAATCACACCATCAATGTTCGTCTAAAAGAACCCTATGACGAGAACCTGAAACGCTTGAACGAATGTGTGGCAAAAACATTCCCGAATGTAGCCCTGAATTTCAATTCAGTAGACAGCATGATTCGCGAAGGCTATAAGAGCGTATACCGTTTCCGTAACGCAGTCTGGATTTCGTCCTGCTTCATCCTGCTTATTGTCATCACGGGATTGATTGGCTATGTGAATGGAGAAACTCAACGCCGCAGCAAGGAAATAGCCATACGCAAAGTGAATGGGGCAGAGTCCTCCGGCATCCTGAAACTATTGATATACGACATTCTGAATATCTCCGTAATCTCTGTGCTGATAGGTACTGCCGCTTCCTATTTTACAGGCCAAATATGGTTGGAACAGTTTAGCGAACGAATTGATATGGATCTGTTACTTTTTATAGGAATAGCCCTGCTGGTACTATTGGTTATCGTGGCTTGCGTGGTAGTGAAAGCCTGGCACGTTGCCAATGAAAACCCCGTAAAGAGCATCAAAGCAGAATAAAGAATAAAAACCAACAGGCGGAGTAAAGCAGTTAATGCTTTATTCCGCTACCGTTTCCGGATGTTGTTTAGACACTTTCTTAATGTAAATCATCAGACTGACAACCGCCGTAATAAACGCCAATGCATCCGATACCGGCATACTAATCCAGATACCTTCCAATCCCCACCAGTTGGGAAAGAGCAGCAAGCAAGGCAAAAGATAAAGCAACTGTCGCGTCAGCGAAAGGAAAATACTTATTTTAGCCTTCCCGATACTTTGGAAGAAGTTACCAATCACAATCTGCGCCCCTACAAACGGGAACATCAATACAGCCAGCCGGATACCGTCTACGGCCAAATCAATCAATTCATCGCTATCCGTGAAAAGAGCCGATACGGCATGAGGGAAGAACTCGCAGATAATAAACCCGCTACTGGTAATCACGACCCCGGAGATAATCCCCAGTCGCAATGTCTGTTTCACACGGTCTATCTTCTGTGCTCCGAAGTTATACCCCACAATAGGCTGCATACCCATCGTCAGACCTAACACAATCATCACATAAAGCGTCAGCAAACGGTTAATAATCCCATAAGCACCAATCGCCATATCGCCCCCGTAATTTTGCAGACTGTTATTGATGATAATCACAATGGCACACGCACACACATTCATCAGGAAAGGAGACATACCGATGGCGAAGATACTCTCCACAATCCTCCGTTTCATCTTCCAGATATTCCCCTCAAAATGCACCGTACTGTCTTTCTTGACAAAATGGCTCACCACCCACACCATACCGATCAACTGTGAAATCACCGTTGCCGTAGCAGCTCCCCTCATTCCCCATTCAAAGTGGAAAATAAAGATAGGAGCGAGGATAATGTTCGCTACCACCGTCACCATCGAAGTCAACATCGCCTTTTTCGGGTATCCGGTAGCACGCATCACGTTGTTCAACCCAATCATCGTATAAGTGATAGGAGTACCCAATAAGATCACCTGCATAAAGCTCCGCGCATAAGGAAGCGTCTCTCTACTGGCCCCGAAGAAAACCAATATATCATCCAGGAAGATGAAAGACAAAATACCAAAGAAGAACGAATTAGTGATACAGAGCATCAACGTGTGTGACAAGATTTCCGTAGCCCCCTTCATGTCCTTTTGCCCCAGACGGATAGACGCCAGCGTAGAACCGCCCGCCGATACCAATGTACAGAAAGCCACCACCAGATTCATCAGCGGAAAGCTGATGGCTAGTCCGGCAATCGCCATTGGGCCTACACCATGTCCGATGAAGATACTATCAATAATATTATAGATAGAAGTAATCGTCATTCCGATAATTGCAGGAATGGAATATTGTAACAGCAATTTGCCGATACTTTCTTTGCCTAAGATATGTGGGTCGTTCTTGCTCATGCGCTAGTAGATTTTGTTGGATAAAAACGTATGTTACGTTTTTTTTAGCTTTGCAAAGGTACGAATTATTTGCCTGATTCGATGATTATTCGGAACTTTGCAACGACGGATACACAAGGTTTAACGTTTAGGTAAAAAGAAAGTTTATATATGAATACAACGAAAACGATTGCGGCACTCTTCGATTTTGATGGTGTCATTATGGATACAGAAACGCAGTACACAGTCTTCTGGGACGAGCAGGGACGGAAATATCTGAATGAAGAAGATTTCGGCCGCCGTATTAAGGGACAGACATTATTGCAAATCTATGAAAAGTATTTCTCGGACCAACCCGAAGCCCAGCTTGAAATAAGCGCCGAACTCTACGTTTACGGGCAAAAGATGTCCTACGAATACATCCCCGGAGTAGAAGCCTTTATAGCCGATCTTCGCCGTAACGGTGCAAAGATAGCCGTAGTCACCAGCTCCAACGAAGAGAAGATGGCTAACGTCTACAATGCCCACCCCGAATTTAAAGGAATGGTAGACCGCATCCTGACCGGAGAGATGTTTGCCCGTTCCAAACCGGCTCCCGACTGCTTCCTGCTCGGGATGGAAATCTTTGAAGCCACCCCCGAAAACACCTACGTCTTTGAAGATTCTTTCCACGGCCTGCAAGCCGGAATGACTTCCGGGGCAACAGTGATCGGACTTGCCACCACCAATACACGTGAAGCCATCACTGGCAAAGCACATTATATAATAGACGACTTCACCGGCATGACCTACGACAAGCTCCTGATCCTGCATCGTTAAGAGAAAGAATAAATCCGAAACGCATTATTGCACTTGATAAATCGCTTCCTTATATTGTTAAGGAGCTTTTATTATACCTCACAGAATCCTTCCAACCGCCTCCCCAGCTATCCAAGCGAGGTGTTTGAAAGGATTTTTTGCATTTCCTTCTCTGTTATGAATTAAATGTTATAACTTTGCCGCGATTTTTGAAGGCGCTTGACGTCGTTTTAATTTTTAATCATTAATTTTTAATTTAAAAAGACATGGCTGGTTATATATCAGATGACTCAAGAAAGGTGACTACTCATCGCCTGGTTGAAATGAAACAGAGAGGTGAAAAAATATCTATGCTGACTGCTTATGATTACACAATGGCACAGATTGTAGACGGTGCGGGAATGGACGTAATCCTGGTAGGCGACTCCGCTTCCAATGTAATGGCAGGTAATGTGACAACACTTCCTATCACACTCGACCAAATGATCTATCATGCCAAATCCGTGGTACGCGGCGTGAAACGTGCGATGGTAGTGGTTGATATGCCTTTCGGATCCTATCAGGGCAACGAGATGGAAGGACTTGCTTCTGCCATCCGTATCATGAAAGAAAGCCACGCTGACGCTTTGAAGCTCGAAGGTGGTGAAGAAATCATAGACACGGTGAGACGCATCGTATGTGCTGGCATTCCGGTAATGGGACATCTGGGACTCATGCCTCAATCCATCAATAAATACGGCACCTATACCGTGCGTGCCAAAGACGACGCCGAAGCCGAAAAACTGATTCGCGACGCCCATCTATTAGAAGAAGCAGGCTGTTTTGCCATTGTACTCGAAAAGATTCCCGCAACCCTTGCCGAACGCGTAGCATCCGAACTGACCATACCTATTATCGGTATCGGTGCCGGTGGCCACGTAGACGGTCAAGTATTGGTGATTCAGGACATGCTTGGCATGAACAACGGATTCCGTCCGCGTTTCTTGCGTCGTTATGCTGACTTGTACACGGTGATGACCGATGCCATCAGCCGTTACGTTTCTGACGTGAAGAATTGCTACTTCCCCAACGAGAAGGAACAATATTAAATATAGTATATGGCAGTTAAATTGTGGACAGTTCATTTTATGCGGATATGTGTAGCTAATTTGCTGTTGTTTATATCCTTGTATGTGTTATTTCCGGTGCTTTCCGTAGAGATGGCCGACCGTCTCGGAGTGCCGGCTGCACAGACAGGAGTAATCTTTCTCTTTTTCACCTTGGGGATGTTCCTCATCGGTCCTTTCCATGCCTATCTGGTAGATGCATACAAGCGTAAGTACGTCTGTATGTTTGCTGCTGCCCTGATGGTAGTGGCGACCATCGGATACGCCTTTGTTACCAACCTCACAGAACTGATTCTGTTGGGCACCGTGCAAGGGCTTGCCTTTGGCATAGGCACAACAGCCGGCATCACATTGGCCATCGACATCACCAACTCCACACTGCGCAGTGCGGGAAACGTCAGTTTCTCCTGGATGGCACGTATGGGAATGATCGCAGGCATTATCCTCGGAGTATGGCTTTATCAAAGCCAATCCTTCCAAACCCTGCTCACTGTATCTGTCATAACCGGAGCTGTCGGAATCCTCATGTTATCAGGAGTCTACGTACCTTTCCGTGCGCCGATTGTCACCAAACTCTATTCCTTCGACCGCTTCCTATTGCTTCGTGGATGGGTTCCTGCCATCAATCTGATCCTGATAACCTTCATTCCGGGACTGCTGGTTCCCATGGTACACCCTTTCCTAAACGATTTCGTACTCGGAAACACAGGAATCCCCGTACCGTTCTTTGTAGGAACAGCCCTCGGATACATCGTTTCCCTGTTCTTTGCACGTCTGTTTTTCCTGAAAGAGAAAACACTGCGACTGGTCATTATAGGACTCGGATTGGAAATCGTAGCCATGTCCCTACTGAATACAGACATCTCCATAGGCATTTCCTCCGTACTCTTAGGACTGGGCTTAGGCTTTATCCTGCCGGAATTTCTGGTGATGTTCGTAAAGCTATCCCACCATTGCCAACGCGGAACAGCCAACACCACCCATCTGCTGGCAACCGAAATCGGCATTTCCCTGGGAATCGCTACCGCCTGCTACATGGAATTGGATACAGATAAGATGCTACATACCGGACAGATAGTAGCATCCATTGCTTTACTCTTCTTTGCATTGATTACCTATCCTTATTATATAAAGAAGAAAGTAAGATAGGAGAGTAGCCGGAATTAATTCCGGCTAACTTGTTTTACTCCCTTTATAGTACGTAATTTCTTGATAAGAGCCTCCAAACGTCCCGTATCACCCACCATGACCGTCAGTGTTCCGGAGAACAAACCGTCGTTCGAGTCAATACCGATGGAGCGCAGCGTGATACCATTCTCTTTGGATATAATAGAAGTGATATTAGTCACGATACCAATATCATCATGCCCTACAACCCGCAGCGTGATAGGATATTGCGTACCTACCGATTTCCCCGCCCAACGAGCCTTCACAATACGATAACCGAAACGTTCGCGCATCTGATTGGCATTCGGACAGTCCGCCCGGTGTATCTTGATACCACCGCTTACCGTAACGAAACCAAACACATCATCCCCGTAAATCGGATTACAACATTTAGCCAACTTGAATTCCAACCCTTTCAGATTCTGATCGATTACCAGAACATCTTCCTTAGACGTCGTTTCCTCTTGTTGCGCAGCCTGCAAGTTATACCCTTCGGCACTGCGATACACAATTTCATCGTGCGTATCACTGTCCCGCTTCTGTTGCTCCACATACTTATCCAGAATCTCGTTAACGTCCAGTCCACCGTCGGCAATCCGCTGATAAAACTCCGTCACATTCTTGAAGCCCAAACGCTTGATGAGGCGCATCATGGTCGCTTCATCATATTCCAACTTACGATTCTTGAATTTCCGTTCCAGCGTCTCCTTGGCAAAAGCGTGCTGGCGTGCCACCATCTCTTTGAGAGCCTGCCTTATCTTGGTGCGCGCTTTGGAAGTCGTCACGATGTTCAGCCAGTCCTGCTTCGGCGTCTGGGTGTTTGAAGTCATGATCTCCACTTGGTCGCCGCTGTTCAGTTTCTGTTTGAGCTGCACATTCTTGCCGTTCACTTTCGCGCCGATACACTTGCATCCCAACTTACTATGGATATGGAAAGCAAAATCCAATACCGTAGCCCCTTTGGCGAGCTTGAACAAATCCCCCTTGGGCGTGAAGACAAACACTTCATCCTCGTAGAGATCCATCTTAAACTGATCCATCACTTTCAGTGAATCGTTGTCTGCATTCTCCAACGCCTCCCGCACAGAAGTCAACCACTCGTCCAGACCCGTTTCACCCTTGATACCTTTATATCTCCAGTGAGCAGCCAATCCGCGTTCCGCGATCTCGTCCATGCGGCGGGTACGTATCTGCACTTCCACCCATTTCCCTTCCGGGCCCATCACAGTGATGTGCAACGACTCGTAACCATTGCTTTTCGGGATAGAGAGCCAGTCGCGCAGACGCTTCGGGTTCGGCTGGTACATATCCGTAACAATCGAATAAACCTGCCAGCATTCCTGCTTCTCCTTAGCCGGGTCCGGCTCCGAATCGAGGATGATACGGATGGCGAACAAGTCATAAATCCCCTCAAAAGACGTTTTCTGCTTCTGAATCTTGTTCCATATCGAATGAATCGACTTGGTACGCCCCTTGATGTCGAACTTCAATCCTGCTTCCGACACCTTCCTCTGGATCGGTTCGATAAAAGCAGCGATATACTTGTCGCGGGACGCCTTCGTCTCGTTCAGCTTATCCTTGATAAAATAGTACGTTTCCTTCTGCGTATATTTGAGAGACAAATCTTCCAGTTCCGATTTCAGCTTGTACAATCCCAGCTTATGTGCCAGCGGAGCATACAGGTAAGCAGCCTCGTTCGCCACTTTGAGCCGGTCCTCCTCGTTGCCCGTGTCCTTGATTTGGCGCATCACATTCACACGATCCGCAATCATAATCAGGATTACACGCATATCCTCCGCAAAAGAAAGCAGCAGATTACGGAAGTTTTCCGACTCGATAGCCGGACTCTTCGCATACAGCTCGTTCGTTTTCACCAATCCCTTGATGATACTTGCTACGTCATCCCCATATTCGGCGTTCACCTCGTCGATAGACAATACATGCCCCTTCACGATTTCGTGCAACATGATACCGATCAGGCACGAACCTTTCATACCGATTTCCTCGGCAACGATCACTGCCGTTTGTAAATCTCTGATGACGGGATTCATCCCGAAGTTATTGCGTTGCAGACCGTTACACTGGGCCGCTTTGATAAGATGTCTCTTTAACTTTAGGCAATCCTTCCAGGAAATGCTATCTCCTGCAGATTGCAACAAATGCCGGTAGAGTGAAAAAAGCTCCTTTTTTTCCTCTGATGTAAAAAAGTCGTCCATATTCAATCTTGTTAATTCGATGTAAAATTAGTTTTTTTCCCGGTTATTCGGCAAGAAGTAAATAACATTTTGTATTTTTGGGCATCAATTAATAAAATTAGATATTATGATAACGACACAGGACAAAGAGTTGCTTGCCAAGAAAGGCATCACGGAAGAGCAAATTGTAGAACAATTAGCATGCTTCCAGACGGGTTTCCCCTTTTTGAAGCTGGATGCGGCAGCCTCCATCGGAAAGGGAATATTAGCTCCCGATGCAGAAGAACAGAAGGCTTATTTGGCCGCCTGGGATGCATATACCAACACAGATAAGACTGTTGTGAAGTTCGTGCCCGCCTCCGGTGCAGCGAGTCGTATGTTCAAGAACCTGTTCGAGTTCCTGTCTGCCGACTATGACCGACCGACTACCAAGTTCGAACAGACATTCTTCGACGGAATCAAGAATTTTGCTTTCTATGATGACCTGAATGTAGCCTGCCAGCGTATCGACGGAAAAGATATTCCCGGACTGATCGAAGACGGCAACTATAAAGCAGTGGTATCCGCCCTGCTCGAAACAGCCGGACTGAATTACGGCGCACTACCGAAAGGTCTGCTCAAATTCCATAAGTATCCCGAAGGTTCACGCACGCCGATGGAAGAACATCTCGCCGAAGGAGCCTTGTATGCTGCCGGAAAGAGCGGTAAAGTAAACGTGCACTTCACGGTATCTACCGAACACCGTGAACTCTTCAAGAAGCTGGTAGCCGAAAAGGTAGACGAATTTTCCAAACGCTATGGAGTAGACTATTACATCACCTTCTCCGAACAAAAGCCGAGTACCGACACGATTGCCGCCGACATGGACAACCAACCTTTCCGTGACAACGGCAAACTGCTGTTCCGTCCCGGTGGCCACGGCGCACTGATCGAGAACCTGAACGACCTCGATGCAGACATTATCTTCATCAAGAACATCGACAACGTAGTGCCCGACAGACTGAAAGCCGACACCGTTACTTATAAGAAACTGATTGCCGGAGTGCTCGTGACTTTGCAAGAACAAGTATTCGAATACCTTACCCTGCTCGACAGCGGTAAATACACCCACGACCAGATGATGGAAATGCTTCAATTCCTGCAAAAGAAACTCTTCTGCAAGAATCCGGAGACGAAAGACCTCGAAGATTCCGTACTCGCCATCTACCTGAAAAACAAGTTCAACCGCCCGATGCGCGTCTGCGGAATGGTGAAGAACGTAGGCGAACCCGGTGGCGGCCCGTTCCTTGCTTACAACAGCGACGGAACCATCTCCCTGCAAATCCTCGAAAGCTCACAGATCGACATGGACGATCCGGAAAAGAAAGAAATGTTCGAGAAAGGCACACACTTCAATCCGGTAGACCTCGTATGCGCCGTGCGCGATTATAAAGGACATAAGTTCGACCTGGTGAAGTATGTAGATAAAGCAACAGGCTTCATCTCCTACAAATCGAAGAACGGCAAAGACCTGAAAGCTCTCGAACTTCCCGGCTTGTGGAACGGAGCGATGAGCGACTGGAATACCGTCTTTGTAGAAGTGCCACTTTCCACTTTCAACCCGGTAAAAACAGTGAACGACTTGTTGCGTGAGCAACATCAGTAAAGAGTCTGAATTTAGAAACGCAGATTACCGCAAAGGAAATAGGCTAAATCTGCGATAATTTGCGTTAATCTGCGTTTCTCAAATAAAAAAGAGTGTTTAGAATGAATCAGATAGAGAAGATCATCGATATTGCTACTTGGAACAGAAGAGAACATTACGAACATTTCAGTGCTTTTGACGATCCGTTTTTCGGAGTGACCGTTCAGGTAGACTGTACGCGCGCATATCAGGAAGCCAAAACCAAAGGCATATCCTTTTCCCTGTTAGTCCTCCATCGGATAACGACTGCCGCTGCTGCGGTAGAAGAATTCCGTTATCGCATCGAAGGCGATAAGGTGGTGTGCTATGACAGCCTTCTGCCCGAAGCCACCGTAGGCCGTGACGACCATACCTTTTCTTTTGCCACCTTTGAATATGATCCGAACGAACTTGTCTTTATCCGCCGGGCAAAAGCCGAAATGGAACGTTTGCAAGCCACTACGGGACTCAACAAAGGAGGCACTTTCCATCCCAATGCCATTCATTATTCGGCAGTGCCGTGGCTCTCATTCACCGACATGAAGCACCCCACCAATATGCGTTCGGGCGACAGCGTTCCCAAAATCTCCACCGGAAAGTACTTCCGTGACGGAGAAAGACTGATGATGCCCGTTTCCGTAACCTGCCATCATGGGTTGATGGACGGCTATCATGTGGCACAGTTTATTGAGAAGCTCCATTTGTAACTTCCGTTCTGAAAAGACAAACCAGACTATTATATGAGAGTAAAGATACCCAGATGGGAAATCGCCGTAATCTGTTCCGCTTTGCTTTTCCCCGGCACTTCGCTTAGTGCGCAGGAGGTAGGGCAGGAAGAGAAAGAGGTGAAGGAAATGCGGCAAGACGTAGAACAGCTCCAGCAGGACGTCCGCCAACTTCGTGAAGAAGTGCGGAGATTGCAGGAAGAAATTCATGGCTTCCGGCACAACAGCTTCCCGCAATGCGGAGCCGACACCGTAGCTCCCTACGTTCCCCACCATTTCATTCACCGGTTGGGGATAGAGGCGCGGCCGCAATACGTGTTCCCCACCAATCCTTTCCTGCAAGGCGAGAACGAACGGTGGAAACCCATCCAGAGTTCATTTGCCGCTCATCTGAAATACTCTTTCAAGTTTCGTCCCAACACCTGTGCCGACCGCATCTATGGCGGAGCTTATCAAGGTTTCGGCTTGGCTTTCACCACCTTTGGCGACAAAAAGCAACTGGGTGATCCGATGACGTTCTATGTCTTTCAAGGTGCACGCATTGCCCGTTTCAATCCCCGCCTTTCGCTCAATTACGAGTGGAATTTCGGTATTTCTGCCGGATGGAAACCTTATGACAACGATTACAACTCCTACAACGGAGCCGTAGGCTCACGGGTGAATGCCTACCTCAATGCGGGTATCTACCTTAACTGGTCGCTTTCCCGTTATTTCGACTTTATCATCGGCGGAGACTTCACGCATTTCTCCAACGGCAACACCAAGTTTCCCAATGCAGGTGTCAACACCACCGGAGCGAAAATCGGACTGGTGTACAACTTCAACCGGGAAGAAGCCGACCTCACTAAATCATTGGTTCATCCCTACGTTCCCCGTTTTCCGCGACACGTCAGTTATGACCTTGTGTTGTTCGGCTCGTGGCGTCGCAAAGGCGTCTATGTAGGCGAGAAGCAGATTGCATCACCGGGCAGCTATCCCGTAGCGGGATTCAACTTTGCTCCGATGTACAATCTCAACTATAAGCTGCGTTTCGGAGTTTCGCTGGACGGTGTTTATGACGGTAGTGCTAATGTGTACACCGAAGATGCGCTGGTGGAGTACGATGCAGGCAGTGGTTCCTCCCGTCGTAAATTTCTCGTGCCGGGCATTCAGAATCAGCTTGCGCTCGGACTTTCCGGACGGGCAGAATACGTGATGCCGTTTTTTACCATCGGTGTCGGCTTGGGAACGAATGTGCTGGGGCGTGGCGATTTGCGCGGACTGTATCAGGTCTTTGCGTTGAAGATCAACGTCACCCGGAGTTCATTCCTTCACATCGGCTACAATCTTCAGGATTTCCAGACCCCTAATTATCTGATGCTCGGTCTTGGTTTCCGTTTTAATAATAAATATCCTAAAGTACGTCATTAACCCCCAATACGCCATTACCCCCAAATGGAAAATATCATTCGTAAAATCAGGCAAATCTATCCGGTTTCCGACGAAGCACTTCAAGCGCTTCAGGCGAATATGGAATTAAGGTATTATCCCAAAGATACCCGTATCGTTCAGGCAGGCGTCACAGATCGCCTGGTATATTTCATTGAAGAGGGCATCGCCCGTTCCGTATTCCACCACAACGGAGAGGACACCACTACGTGGTTCAGTCAGGAGGGCGATGTCACGTTCGGCATGGATTCGCTCTACTATCAGCAACCATCGGTAGAAAGCGTTGAAACGCTTTCCGATTGCAAAATCTACGTCATCCACATCGACAAGCTGAATGCCCTCTACGAAACATATATCGACATAGCCAACTGGGGAAGAATCCTGCATCAGAATGTGAATAAGGAGCTTAGCCACATGTTTGTGGAGCGCCTCCAACTTTCGCCTAAAGAACGCTACGAACAGTTCAACCGTCGCTATCCCGGATTGATAAACCGAGTGAAGCTGAAATATGTGGCTGCTTTTCTGGGCATTTCCATCTATACCCTTAGTCGGGTACGTGCTAAAAAATAGCGATTAGCAGGGCTTTTTTGCTTTAGAGCAAAGAAACTTCGTAGCGCAAACCGTATCTTTGCCTTCTGAAAATACTAACTTACTAATAGAAAAACAAATGTCGAACATTTCTGCTTCAGCTTTTTCAGACACCAAGGCGCATTATGATCTTCTTGACGGACTTCGCGGTGTGGCGGCTCTTATGGTGATATGGTATCACGTATTCGAGGGCTTCGCTTTTGCCAGTAATAGTGCTATTGAAACTCTGAATCACGGATATTTAGCCGTGGATTTCTTTTTTATCCTTTCGGGTTTTGTGATCGGTTATGCTTACGACGACCGTTGGGGTAAAAGTCTCACCATGAAAGATTTCTTTAAACGCCGATTGATACGTCTTCATCCGATGGTCATTATGGGTGCCGTTCTCGGTGCTATCACGTTCTGTATTCAGGGGAGTGTGCAATGGGACGGGACGCACGTAGCTATCTCCATGATAATGTTGTCTCTGCTTTGTACGATCTTCTTCATTCCTGCCATGCCGGGTGTTGGGTACGAAGTTCGTGGCAACGGTGAGATGTTTCCGTTGAATGGTCCTTGCTGGTCATTGTTTTTTGAGTATATCGGCAATATCCTGTATGCGTTGTTCATTCGCCGCTTGTCCAACAAGGCACTGACGGTGTTTGTGGTGTTGCTGGGCGTAGCATTGGCGGCGTTTGCTGTTTTTAATGTCTCCACTTATGGAAACATAGGAGTGGGCTGGACGCTGGATGGGGTTAACTTTTTGGGCGGTTCCTTGCGTATGCTTTTCCCTTTTTCGTTGGGTATGCTTATGTCGCGCAATTTCAAGCCTATGAAGGTGAAAGGTGCATTTTGGATATGTACTATTGCGCTGATTGCCCTGTTCTCTGTTCCTTATCTGGAAGGGTTGGAGCCGCTTTGCATGAATGGTGTTTATGAAGCGTTTTGCGTGATTGTGGCTTTCCCTATCATTCTGTGGATAGGAGCGTCGGGCACCACCACGGACAAGCAATCGACAAAGATATGTAAGTTTTTGGGAGATATATCTTATCCGGTTTATGTGATACATTATCCGTTGATGTATCTGTTCTATGCATGGCTGATTGAGAATCAACTCTACACGTTAGGTGAAACCTGGCACGTAGCTTTGTGTGTCTTTATTTTGAGTATTATTCTTGCTTATCTGTGTTTGAAGCTGTATGATGAACCAATACGTAAATATTTGGCTAAACGTTTCTTGAGTAAGAAATGACGTTTTCATTTCATGAAGTTAAAAAGAAAAACTCCAGCTAATGTAACTTTATCCGTCACCATAGCTGGAGTTTTTCTTATATAAAATAAGACTTTCTTTATCTGCAAATGAGCTTTCTTCTATGTTTTCATCTTAGAAATGATTAGATGTGATTAACAGAGCTGCTTGCTCATCTTATAATTGGTGAGACACATTTGATTAGCTTTCCGCTTTTGCTCTTCATCGACCTGAAAACCTTGTTTTTCAAAAAATGGTTTTGCCGTGATGCTAACTTCTGATGTTAATCTTTTCGCACCTCTTTCTCGTGCATATGCTTCGAGATGCTTATACAAAGATGTTGCGACACCTTGATGCTGAAAGTCCTTGTGAACGAACAGCGTGTGCATATATCCGTCATCGTTTACAGAGCCAAAGCCTACAATCACGCCTTCTTCGTTTTCTGCAACCACATAATGTTGTTCTTCGAAAAGCTCATTCCAGTGTGACGTATCGTCTCCGCACGAAGCCCAATCTGCTACTTCTTCGGCTGTATAATCTTTTCGGTTCACAGTCAGAACTGTATGCTGATATAGCTCTTGCAGTGCTGGAATATCAGACAGGTTTACTTGGCGGATTTTATTCATCTTATCTCTGAATTTCTTGTATTAATGAACTTCTACTTTCTCTGCAATTCTCTTAGCCTTGTCGCGCAACGCATCCAAATCAGAATCAAGCGGAGCATAACAAAGTACCACACCCATACGGCGGTTGACACGTGTAAACGGTTTGCCGAAAATGCGGAGATAAGTATCTTCTTCTTTGGTCACTTCTTCTAGTCCGCGATATTGAGGACGTTCCTGGCTGGCAATCGGGGAAAGGATCACAGCGCTTGCGCCTATCCGTTCTTGTTTGATGCCGGGAATGGGCAGGCCGAGTACGGCACGCAGATGCAATTCAAACTCATTCAGGTTTTGTGTGCCCGCCAGTGTCACCATACCTGTGTCATGCGGACGAGGAGAGAGTTCGGAGAAATAGACTCCATTATCATGGCTTAGGAAGAACTCAACTCCCCAAAGTCCTGCACCTGTGAGGGCACGGGTTACTTTCTCCGCCATCTCTTCCGCTTCTTTCAAATGGGCGGGATCAATGTGTGCAGGCTGGAAACTTTCGCGGTAGTCGCCACCTTTCTGCACGTGTCCGATAGGAGGGCAGAAGAGGGTAGGGCCGTTCTTTTGGGTAACGGTGAGCAGGGTGATTTCGCTGTCGAACTTGATAAATTCTTCAATGATAAGTTCGCGAATATCGCCACGACTGCCGCTGCATCCGTATTCCCAGGCATGTTCGAGTTCGTCGGCACTCTTCACGAGCGATTGTCCTTTGCCGGAAGAAGACATCAATGGTTTAACGACACAAGGGAAACCGATTTTATCGGCAGCTTCTTTCAGTTCTTCCAGAGTTGTGGCATAGAAGTATTTGGCTGTTTTCAGTCCGAGTTCTTGGGCGGCAAGGTCGCGAATGGCTTTGCGGTTCATCGTGAAGTTCACGGCACGAGCGCTGGGAACTACCTGGATACCTTCTTTCTCGAAGTCGTATAAGCGTTCTGTACGGATGGCTTCAATCTCCGGAACGATGATGTCCGGGCGGTGTTTCTTCACCACGCGTTCCAGCTCTTCACCGTTCAGCATGTCGAATACTTCAAATTCATCGGCCACTTGCATAGCCGGTGCTCCTGCATAGGAGTCGCAAGCAATGATGTGCTGGCCTTTACGTTGAGCTGAAATTACAAATTCTTTTCCTAGTTCGCCAGAACCGAGTAACAGTATTTTCTTCATCATTTTGAGTGTTTTATATTAGTGGTGCAAAATTACAGCAAAAAAATGAGATAATAATTGTATGTGGCGTTATTATATTGCTCTTTTATGCAAATTGGGAACTTTATAAAGATGGATGTGAATCTTAATGCAAAAATGCGGAATATATAAGGAATAGAATAGATAGGAGAAAAACAGGAAATATGGCTTTAAACTTTCTTAAGGAAAACATGAAAATACGGACTTTTCTGTGTTCGAGCACAAAACTAGTTGTTTTTGCCACTATTTCTTGTTTTTGCTAATCCATTGATTTTTAACAAAGAGATAGGAAACTCGATGGGTTAATTTAGTTTATTGATAGATTATTGCCCCCAAACTTGTTTTGCTATTGATTTGTAGCAGAAATTTGCCTGAATTGGTCAATCTGTAGTCATTGTAGGTCTAATAAGTGTTATCGAACGACAAATTATGAAAAAGGAAGCACAACGACACGGAATTGTTTCTACATTTGCGCAGTTGTTTCTTTAACTATTTCTAAGGACAGAAGTTTATGAGATATAGAAAATAGTTGAACAAAAACTGAACTCAACTGTTTATTATAATAATGAAATAGGTAAAACGCGAAAAATGTGCATTCCTTTCATATTATAAAGTCAAAAAGGAGAGAAAAGAATAATATAAATAAAAGAGATTGCTTATGTCACAGATTATCGGACATATCTCGCAGGTGATCGGCCCTGTGGTCGATGTGTACTTTGAGGGTACGGATGCAGAATTGGTGCTGCCAAGCATCCACGACGCACTGGAGATAAAGAGGCCAAACGGCAAAATACTGGTTATAGAAGTTCAGCAACATATCGGCGAAAATACGGTGCGTACCGTAGCGATGGACAGTACTGACGGACTTCAGAGAGGCATGAAAGTGTATCCCACCGGAGGCCCGATCACGATGCCGATTGGCGAACAGATTAAAGGACGACTGATGAACGTAGTCGGTGATTCGATCGACGGTATGAAAGGACTCGACCGCAAAGGTGCATATTCCATTCATCGCGACCCCCCTAAGTTTGAGGATTTGACTACTGTGCAAGAGGTGCTCTTCACAGGTATCAAAGTGATCGACCTGCTCGAACCGTATGCCAAAGGTGGTAAAATCGGTTTGTTCGGCGGTGCCGGTGTAGGAAAGACTGTATTGATTCAGGAACTTATCAATAATATCGCCAAGAAACATAATGGATTCTCTGTATTTGCCGGAGTAGGTGAACGTACCCGTGAAGGTAACGACTTGCTGCGCGAAATGATTGAATCCGGTGTAATCCGTTACGGCGAAGCATTCAAAGAAGGAATGGAGAAAGGTCACTGGGATCTTTCGAAAGTGGATTATAACGAACTGGAGAAATCGCAAGTGTCTCTGATTTTCGGTCAGATGAACGAGCCTCCGGGCGCACGTGCCTCTGTGGCATTGTCCGGACTGACGGTGGCGGAATCTTTCCGCGACGCAGGAAAAGAAGGTGAGAAACGCGATATTCTGTTCTTTATTGATAATATCTTCCGTTTCACGCAAGCAGGTTCGGAAGTGTCCGCCCTTTTGGGACGTATGCCCTCCGCTGTTGGTTACCAGCCCACGTTGGCTACGGAAATGGGTGCGATGCAGGAACGTATCACGTCTACCCGCAAAGGTTCTATCACCTCCGTACAGGCGGTGTATGTGCCTGCCGATGACTTGACCGATCCGGCTCCTGCAACAACTTTCAGCCACTTGGACGCAACTACCGTGCTCGACCGTAAGATTACGGAGCTGGGTATTTATCCGGCGGTAGACCCGTTGGCTTCTACGTCACGTATCCTCGACCCGCACATTGTTGGCCAGGAACACTACGACGTAGCGCAGCAAGTGAAACAAATTCTGCAACGTAACAAGGAATTACAAGATATTATCTCCATCCTCGGTATGGAAGAACTCTCGGAAGAAGACAAGATGGTAGTGAACCGCGCCCGCCGTGTGCAGCGTTTCCTTTCACAACCGTTTGCCGTGGCTGAACAGTTTACGGGCGTTCCGGGTGTGATGGTGGGTATTGAAGACACCATCAAGGGATTCAAGATGATTCTGGAAGGAGAAGTGGATTATCTTCCCGAACAGGCTTTCTTGAATGTCGGAACCATTGAGGAGGCAATAGAGAAAGGTAAGAAATTGCTGGAACAGGCAGCAAAAAAATAAAAAGATAGCATGATGAAAGAACTGCATTTGAGTATAGTATCGCCCGAAAAGAGCATATTCGACGGAAATGTGAAGATTGTCACATTGCCGGGAATGATCGGTTCGTTTTCTATTCTCCCCGGGCATGCGCCCATTGTTTCGTCGTTGAAAGCGGGAACGTTGAGTTACACGACGATGGACGGAGAAGAGCACACGATGGATATTCAGGGCGGTTTTGTCGAAATGAGTGACGGTACGGTTTCTGCCTGTGTTTCCTGACGGAAACTCCTCACCGGCACAAAGACTAAGCATTAAAAAAATGAGAAAAACGAGGTTATAATCTTACAGAAAAACACAGTAACATGGTGAATATTAGTAAAACTAAACGGAATTTTATTTGGTGGCATACCTTATTTGCGGTAATTAGCGGGGCACTCGGAGCTGTCATTCTACACTTCGCTTTGCCGGGGCATTATTTCGGAGGGTATCCGTTTATTCCGATCTATTTTTACTTCTTCGGGCTGTTTAGCATTTATGCTTTCGACGCTTGCCGTCGGCATGCTCCACAGAGAATGTTACTGTTGTATCTGGCAACGAAGATGATAAAAATGATTCTTTCGCTGATTCTGGTATTGATTTATTGTCTTGCCGTTCGCGAAGAAGCCAGAGCCTTTCTGCTGACGTTTATCTTGTTCTATTTGATATATCTGGTATTCGAAACCTGGTTCTTCTTCTCTTTTGAGTTGAATCAGAAACGGAAAAAGAAAAATAAGAAGAAAAATGAAACAGTTGCATAACATAGTAGCTCCGTTGATTCTGTTCTGCCTCATGGCGGCAGTCAGCTTGCCGGTTCTTGCACAGGAACAGGAGGGGGAAGCGGTGTCACAACAGACGCAGGACGAGATTACTCCGAAAGAGGAACAGGAGAACACGGTGGATGTGAAAGAAATTGTGTTCGGTCATATCGGCGACTCCTACGAATGGCATATTACGACGTGGGGTAACACGCACATTACTATACCATTACCTATTATTGTTTATAGTAGCACTACAGGTTGGCACACGTTCCTTTCTTCCCGTCTCGAAGAGAATGGAGGGACTTATGAAGGACTTTCCATCGCTCCCGAAGGAAGTAAGTACGAGGGCAAACTGGTAGAGTATAATGTGGCAGGCGAACAGGTCCGCCCGTGGGATATTTCCATCACGAAAGTGACATTTGCTTTGCTGTTCAACAGCGTGTTGTTGCTCATCATCGTATTGAGCGTGTCACACTGGTACAGAAAACGTCCGCAAGGAGCGAAAGCGCCGGGAGGATTTATCGGATTCATGGAGATGTTCATCATGATGGTGAACGATGACATTATCAAGAGTTGTGTAGGACCCAACTACCGGAAGTTTGCACCGTATCTGCTGACAGCGTTCTTTTTCATCTTTATCAATAACATGATGGGATTGATTCCGTTCTTCCCCGGAGGTGCGAACGTGACGGGAAATATCGCTATCACTATGGTGCTTGCAGTCTGCACGTTCCTGGCAGTGAATATCTTCGGTTCTAAACATTACTGGAAGGATATTTTCTGGCCTGATGTACCCTGGTGGCTGAAAGTGCCCATACCGATGATGCCATTCATCGAGTTCTTCGGAATCTTCACGAAACCGTTTGCTTTGATGATCCGTCTTTTTGCCAATATGCTGGCGGGACACATGGCGATGCTGGTGCTTACCTGCCTGATCTTTATCTCGGCAAGCATGGGGCCTGCACTGAACGGCACGCTGACGGTGGCTTCTGTATTGTTCAACATCTTTATGAATGCGCTTGAGTTGTTGGTTGCTTTCATCCAGGCTTACGTATTTACGATGTTGTCGGCAGTGTTTATCGGTCTGGCACAGGAAGGTGCCAAAGTGAAAGCTGAAGAAAATTGAAATGAAACGCGGTGAAAACGTTGATAAAAAGAATACGGAATAAACGCGCGGAATGAATGATTAAATAATAAACAAGAGAAAATATAAACCATTTTAAAACTGAAAATTATGTTACTATCAGTATTGTTACAAGCCACTGCAGCAGCAGTAGGAGTTAGTAAATTAGGTGCAGCTATCGGTGCAGGTCTTGCAGTAATCGGAGCTGGTTTGGGTATTGGTAAGATTGGTGGTTCGGCAATGGAAGCTATCGCACGCCAGCCGGAAGCATCAGGGGACATCCGTATGAACATGATTATCGCCGCCGCCTTGATTGAAGGTGTGGCTCTGTTGGCGGTAGTAGTTTGTCTGTTGGTGTTCTTCCTCTAATCAGGTATATAACAAGCGAATTTCGCAGGCGTGAACCATGTTTCAAATCATGATCAGCCGCGAAATCGTAAATTGTAAATCGTAAAATCGTAAATAAAGATTATGTCATTACTATTACCTGATAGTGGCCTGCTGTTCTGGATGTTTCTCTCATTCGGGATTGTGTTCGTGATATTGGCGAAATACGGCTTTCCCGTCATCATCAAGATGGTGGAGGGTCGTAAGACCTATATCGACCAGTCTTTGGAGGTGGCGAGAGAGGCTAATGCCCAGTTGTCTAAACTGAAAGAGGAAGGCGACGCATTGGTGGCTGCCGCCAACAAAGAACAAGGACGCATCTTGAGGGAAGCAATGGAAGAACGTGACAAGATTGTTCACGAGGCCCGTAAACAAGCCGAAATTGCCGCACAAAAAGAACTGGATGCGGTGAAACAACAAATCCAGATAGAGAAAGACGAAGCCATCCGCGACATCCGTCGCCAGGTAGCCGTGCTTTCTGTGGACATCGCCGAGAAAGTGCTCCGCAAGAGTCTTGAGGACAAGGAAGCACAGATGGGCATGATCGACCGTATGCTGGATGAAGTACTAACCCCGAATAAGAACTAAGGAAGATGGAAGTCGGAATACTCTCAATGCGTTATGCAAAAGCCATCATTGAATATGCACAGGAAAAAGGTCTGGAGGACAGGTTATATCAGGAGTTCCTGACGCTGTCGCACAGTTTTTGTGAACAACCCGGTTTGCGCGAAGCACTTGATAATCCGGTCATCACAACGAAGGAAAAGTTGGCGTTAGTCTGCACGGCTGCCGACGGTGACGGAAAATCGACCAGAGAGTTTGTCCGTTTTATCACTTTGGTACTGCGAAACAGGCGTGAAGGCTATCTGCAATTTATCAGCCTGATGTATCTGGATCTCTACCGGAAGCTGAAGCATATCGGAGTGGGTAAGCTCATTACAGCCGTTCCCGTCAATAAGGAAACGGAAAACCGGATTCGTTCCGCAGCAGAGCATATCTTGCACGCCCAGATGGAACTCGAAACGGTGATAGATCCTTCGATCGAAGGCGGATTTATCTTCGATGTCAACGACTACCGACTGGATGCAAGCGTTGCCACGCAGTTGAAGCGAGTGAAACAACAATTTATTGATAAGAATAGGAGAATTGTATAATGTCTGAAAATATAAAAGTAAGCGAAGTATCTGATATATTGCGCAAGCAGCTCGAAGGAATCAACGCCAATGTGCAACTTGACGAAATCGGTACGGTGCTCCAGGTGAGCGACGGCGTAGTGCGTATTTATGGATTGCGAAATGCCGAAGCCAATGAATTGCTGGAGTTTGACAATGGTATCAAAGCAATCGTGATGAACCTCGAAGAGGACAACGTGGGTGCTGTGCTGTTGGGTCCGACGGACAAGATCAAAGAGGGATTCGTCGTGAAGCGTACCAAACGTATCGCCTCCATCCGTGTAGGAGAGGGCATGCTGGGACGTGTGATCGACCCGCTGGGCGAACCGCTCGACGGCAAGGGGCTGGTTGGTGGCGAACTGTATGATATGCCATTGGAACGGAAAGCTCCGGGGGTAATCTACCGTCAGCCTGTGAACCAACCGTTGCAGACGGGATTGAAGGCGGTAGACGCCATGATTCCTATCGGTCGCGGACAGCGTGAGTTGATTATCGGCGACCGCCAGACGGGAAAGACTGCCATCGCTATTGATACGATTATCAACCAGCGCAGTAACTTCCTGGCAGGTGATCCTGTATATTGTATTTATGTGGCTATCGGTCAGAAGGGTTCTACCGTTGCTTCTATCGTTAATACGCTTCGTGAGTACGGAGCACTGGACTACACGATTGTGGTGGCTGCTACGGCTGGTGATCCGGCTGCATTGCAGTATTACGCTCCTTTTGCGGGTGCTGCCATTGGCGAGTATTTCCGTGATACCGGTCGTCATGCGTTGGTGGTTTATGATGACCTTTCCAAGCAGGCGGTAGCTTATCGTGAGGTTTCTCTGATTCTTCGCCGTCCATCAGGTCGTGAGGCTTATCCGGGTGATATCTTCTATCTGCACTCCCGTCTGTTGGAACGTGCTGCCAAGATTATCAGTCAGGAGGAAGTGGCTCGCGAAATGAACGATCTTCCGGAAAGTCTGAAGGGAATTGTCAAAGGCGGTGGTTCGCTCACGGCATTGCCTATCATCGAAACGCAGGCTGGTGACGTATCGGCTTATATCCCGACGAACGTGATTTCTATCACCGACGGACAGATATTCCTTGAAACTGACTTGTTCAACCAGGGTACGCGTCCGGCTATCAACGTCGGTATCTCTGTATCCCGTGTAGGTGGTAACGCGCAGATTAAGGCTATGAAGAAAGTGGCGGGAACATTGAAGATCGACCAGGCACAGTATCGTGAACTGGAAGCGTTCTCCAAGTTCAGTAGCGACATGGACCCGATTACCGCATTGACGATTGACAAGGGACGTAAGAACGGTCAGCTGTTGATTCAGCCTCAATACAGCCCGATGCCCGTAGAACAGCAGATTGCTATTCTCTACTGTGGTACACACGGACTGCTCCACGATGTTCCTCTGGATAAGGTGCAGGACTTTGAACGTAGCTTCATCGAATCGCTGCAACTGAATCATCAGGAGGATGTATTGGATGTATTGAAAACGGGTGTGATTGATGATAATGTGATTAAGGCTATCGAAGAGACTGCCGCCATGGTCACTAAACAATTTATCTAATCGGTCATTGATTTATCTGATTGGCCTTTAAAATAAATCTGAATGGTTTTTGATTTATCTAATTGGCTTTTTTATAAATCAGATCGCCCTTTAATTTTTAATTATTAATTTTTAATTATCACTATGGCTTCACTGAAAGAAGTAAAAACCAGAATAAATTCGGTCAAGAGTACCCGAAAAATCACTTCAGCAATGAAGATGGTGGCTTCTGCCAAATTACACAAGGCACAAGGAGCCATTGAGAATATGCTGCCTTATCAGAAGAAGTTGAACAAGATTCTGACTAACTTCCTAAGTGCGGACCTGCCTATCGAATCTCCTTATGTGCAGGAGCGTGAAGTGAAGCGTGTAGCAATCGTTGTTTTTTCTTCGAACACTTCTCTTTGTGGTGCTTTCAACGCCAATGTCATCAAAATGATGATGCAGACTATCGGGGAATTCCGTACTTTAGGACAGGATAATATCTTGATATTCCCGGTAGGCAAGAAGGTGGATGAAGCGGCCAAACGGATGGGTTTCAAACCGCAGGAGGTTTCTCCAACACTCTCCGACAAACCAACGTATCAGGAGGCTGCCGAACTGGCTCACCGACTGATGGATCTGTATGTAGCAGGCGAAGTGGACCGGGTGGAAATAATCTATCATCACTTCAAATCAATGGGGGTACAGATTCTTCTTCGTGAGACGTATCTCCCCATTAATCTGACGAACGTCGTAAGTGAAGAGGACAGAGAGAATGAAGAGGAGGTACAGGAGAACGAGATTGCCAATGATTATATCATCGAACCGAACGCAGAGGAATTAATCGCGAGCTTAATCCCCACTGTATTGAGCCAGAAGATTTTTACTGCCGCTGTTGACTCCAATGCTTCGGAACATGCTGCACGTACGTTGGCTATGCAAGTGGCTACGGACAACGCAAACGAGCTGATCCAGGATTTGACGAAGCAGTACAATAAGAGTCGTCAGCAGGCGATTACAAACGAATTGCTGGATATTGTAGGGGGATCCATGAAGTAATTAATCTTCTTTCTTTTGTCTTGAAACAAAAGAAAGAAGCAAAGAAAAATTCAAGGCTGACTTTTTTCTCCTACTCTCTTCCTTCACTTCGCTAAAGGGCAGAAACTCGCTACGCTCAAACAGTCTGCCCTTCTTAACGCTCCGTTACGGGCGCTCGCCTGATGGAGAAAAAAGTAGGCCGGGGAACCTGGTGGGGTGGGTGTTGCTGCTTGAATGTTCTAGGGTAGGTTTGTGGGGAAGCTGTGCGATATGTCTGATATTGCTTTGGTGAGTCGCAGTTATATCGTTAATAGTTTTATTATATATTGTTCTGCTTTGCTATATTGAGTCGTATAACGTCTGCGACTTTTATATAGCAAAGCTTTTTTATAAGGGGTATAAACCTTTCATAAGTCTCTTTATACTACATAGGCTACATCGGTTATCATTCTATTAGCCTTTTATTCTATGTCCTCTTTTTATATGGTGAGTTTTTTAATAATAAAGCTTCCCACATTGTAAGGCTTCCACCCGCAGGTCTTCCGGCCTCGTTTTTCCGGCGTCAAGCGCAGGTGGTTTCTCCGGCGTTAAAAAGGGCAGACTGTTTGAGCGTAGCGAGTTTCTGCCCTTTAGCCGGAGGAAGCACCGGAGTAGCCGGAAAAACGCAGCCTTGATTCTTTCTTTTTGGTTCTTTTTCTTTCGTATCAAGACGAAAGAAAAAGAATATTCAGTAACTTTACCGAAAATTGGAAAAGCATGGAAAATAATCCGGAACTGCAGCTTGCTTGGCAGTTCATTGAAAATACAGGCACCCATTTATTTCTTACCGGAAAAGCTGGAACCGGGAAAACGACATTTCTTAGACGATTGAAAGAACATACGCCCAAACGCATGGTCATATTGGCTCCGACAGGGATTGCAGCTATCAATGCGGGAGGCGTAACGATTCATTCTTTCTTTCAGTTGTCTTTTGCTCCTTTTGTGCCCGAAACAACCTTTAATTCTTCCCAGACACATTATCGTTATAGTAAAGAAAAGCGGAATATCATCCGTAGTATGGATTTGCTGGTTATTGATGAGATCAGTATGGTGCGTGCTGATTTGTTGGATGCGGTGGATGCAACTCTGCGGAGGTATCGCGATAGGGAGAAACCTTTTGGTGGGGTGCAACTGTTGATGATTGGAGATTTGCAACAGCTGGCGCCTGTCGTGAAAGACAATGAGTGGGAGTTGTTGAGAAAGCATTATGAGACTCCTTATTTCTTTGCAAGTCATGCATTGAAAGAAACGGCATATATGACGATTGAACTCAAGAAAGTATATCGTCAGAGTGATACGTTCTTCCTTTCTTTATTAAATAAAATTCGGGAGAATAAGGCGGATGATGAAGTGTTGAATGAACTGAACCGTCGTTATCAGCCCGGCTTTCAGCCGCAGAAAGAAGAGGGATATATTCGTCTGACGACACATAATAATCAGGCACAGAGGGTTAATGATTGCGAACTGGCATCGTTGCCCGGCAAGGCGTATCATTTTAGTGCCGAGATAGAGGGGGATTTTCCTGAATATTCGTATCCTGCGGATAAACTTCTGACAATTAAGGAGGGAGCACAGATAATGTTCCTGAAGAATGATCCATCGTCCGAGAAACGGTATTATAACGGTATGATTGGTGAGGTGGTAGCGGTTAATGAAACGGGTATTGTGGTGCGTGGTAAAGGGGATAGATCCGAATTTCAGTTGTTGCCGGAAGAGTGGGGGAATTATAAGTATGTGTTGAATGAGGAGACGAAGGAGATCACTGAAGTGATAGAGGGGACGTTCCGCCAGTATCCTATTCGTTTGGCGTGGGCTATTACGATACATAAGAGTCAGGGTTTGACGTTTGAACGTGCTATTATTGATGCACGGAATTCCTTTGCACATGGACAAACTTACGTGGCTTTGAGTCGTTGCAAGACGCTGGAGGGTATGGTGTTGGAGTCTCCTTTGCGCAGGGAAGCCATAATAAGTGATGCTACGGTGGATAATTTCACCAAAGCGGTGGAGCAGAATAAGCCGGGCAGCCAGCAGTTGAATGATATGCAAAAGGCGTATTTCTTTGATTTGTTGAGTGATTTGTTTAATTTCTATTCGATCGATCAGGCTTATAAACGGTTGCTTCGTCTTATGGATGAGGATTTGTATAAGCTCTTTCCGAAGCAGTTGGCTGAATATAAGGCGTTGGCTCCCCATGTTAAAGAGAAGATTGTGGAGGTGTCTCAACGTTTCCGCAATCAGTATACCCGGTTGATACATGAGAGTGAGGATTATGCGGCGAATGAGGAGTTGCAGGAACGGATTCGTTCCGGTGCCGGATATTTTCATAAGGAGTTGGAACCGGTTCGGGCTTTGTATGATAAGACTAATATGCCTCTTGATAATAAAGAGTTGAGAAAGCTGTTGGCAGAGCGTATGCAGGCGCTGGATGATGCGTTGTGGATTAAAGAGTCTTTGTTGGAAGCTGTGTCTACAAGAGGGAAGTTTGCTATCACGGATTATTTGAAGTTGAAGGCTAAAGTAATGTTGAGCCTTGAAGATGATTCTACGTCCTCCGGTTCTTCGAAGGCTTTGAAGGAGAAGAAAGAACGTAAGGAACGGAAAGAGCGTACACGCAGTGCTGAAAAGGTAAAGGTGGAAGTTCCTACGGATATTCTGCATCCGGAGCTTTATCGTGCCCTGTCTGAATGGAGAACAGCCAAAACAAGGGAGATGAATGTTCCTGCTTATGTGATTATGCAACAGAAAGCATTGATGGGAATTGTGAATCTGCTACCGGATAGTCCAAGAGCTTTGGAGGCGATACCTTATTTTGGAGCGAAAGGAGTAGAGAGATACGGGCTTGAGATTCTGGGTATTATCCGCAAGTATATGGCGGAGAATCAATTGGAGAGGCCGGAGATAACGGATATGTTAATCTCCTCCGGTAATAGCGATGATACAGTAAGGCAACGAAAGACGAAGCTGCAGAAAGAGGCAGAGAAACAGGAGAAAGAGGCGGAGAAGGAGAAAAAGAAGGAGGCGAAGAAAGATACGAAGTTGGTTAGCTATGAAATGTTCCGTCAGGGAATGAATATAGATGAAATAGCCAAGGCTCGTGATTTGGTATCCGGAACCATTGCCGGACATCTGGAGCATTATGTCCGTTCGGGAAAGATCAAAGTGGAGCAGGTGGTGAAAGCTGAAAATATAGCGAAGATTCGCAAGTATTTGGATGAACATGAATACATGGGAATATTCGCTATAAAGGTAGCATTAGGAGACGCTGTCTCCTATGCTGATATCAAGTTTGTATTGGCTGTTTCCGGGCATTAATAAATAAGGTTATTATTCCCGGACAGGGTTAAAGATTACAGAAGAAAGAAACGAAAACGGGAACGCTGATGTCAATCAGAATGCCGTGCAGGATGGCGATGGGAATCATTTCTTTTCCTGAATATCTGGTGATGGAAGGCAGCAGTACATCCATCGAGTTGACTCCTGCTGCTGAAATAGGAGCGAGTTTCCCGAAGTACTTCTTGATGATTGGAGTACCAAGAAGTGTCATCATCTCACGGAAAATATTAGTCAGTAGGGCAATGGTTCCCAGTTCCGTAGCCAGTTGCAGTCCGATGGAGGGTTCTTTGAACTGGGTGATAAGGATGGAAGAGAGTGAATAGTAGGCAAATCCACTTCCCACTGCCATACAGTCGAACACGCTCCATTGACGCAATAGCAAACTTGCCAGGGCGGAGAATAACAGCGTACCGATAATTGTTCCCAATGGAATCAGCAACATTTTAGGGTGCAAATGTGAAACAATGGCTTTCAGGTTCTTATTGGAACCGATGCTGATTCCTACTTGTAACATTAATGCATAAAGTATGTACATGGAAACTGTGTGCGTATCGAACTCGAACTTATTGAAAGCTCCCATGATACAGCCTACACAAAAGAATACTATAACGATCAGACTTCCTTTCATTGTTCGCCTCCTTTCCTGAAAAATAATTGTAGTACCAAACGGGCAGCAATCAGGCTTCCCAATACACCGGACACAGCAAGAACAATGGCTTGCCATCCGAACTTACCAAGATTGTTCACAATCAGGCTATTAGAACCGATAGATACACCGAGAATAAAGAGCAACAGGAATATTGTAAGAGAAATTGTCTTTTCTGTCTTCTGTAGAATACTCCAGTTACGCAATACATAGCCGATGCCGATTCCTAAAAACATGGTAGATATAATAGAGAACATAATTGTATATATTTTGGGTTAGGTTAAACTGATGATTGACAACACACAAAAGAATTTTCAAAGAAGATATTACATCTGCTTGAAAATCAGAAAGGAATACTGCTATGGCTAACAAAACAAGTCAGCAGGTAGTTCCTGTAAAGAAATAGTTGGGAAATTTAGATGAATCCACTGAACCAATGCACATGCACGCAACAAGACTTACAGAAAATAGGTATTCCTGCAAGAAAAAGAGTAGCGTTATGTAATTGTAATGTTTGATTCATCATTGGTCTTTTTTGAATTTGGTGCAAAGATAGTTATTTATTGCATATTTTCAAAATAAATATGCAATAAATAAAGAGAAAGGAATATCCGGAACGAGATAGATGGTTGTAAAAAGTTGGTTATGTGCTCTTTCCCTTATAATTTATCCCAGTTCGCAAGAATTTCTTTTAACTTTTGGGGCCTGTATCCGAGCATTGTCCGGGCTTTATCAATACTCATCCCACTGAAGCGGGGACGGGGAGTGCTTTCATTCATTTCTTCTGTGGTGGTAGGATGGATAAGAGAACGGTCGAGTTTCATATAATCTGCTACCTGGTAGGCAATCTCTGCAATGGTCATACATTCATCGCCACAGATGTGGAAGATGCCATTCGCCGTATGTTCTATTAAACGTAGCACTCCATCCGAAACGTCTCCAACATAGGTTGGGGTCCGCCATTGATCGGATACGACACGTATTTCTTGTCCGGCTTTCAGACGGTTCATTACTAGCTGTACAATATTACCATGTTGTCCCGGCAGTGCCTTGCCATAAACGATTTCTACACGGACAATGGCATAACTGCTGCAAGTTTCTGCCACCCTCTCTTCTCCTTTCCATTTGGTATATCCGTAGTAGTTGACCGGGGCAGGGAGGTCTTTTTCTGTATATAACAGCCCGGCAGCTTCGTTTATCTTTCCATCAAAAACAAAGTCCGTAGATAAATGAATGAACCGGCTTTTGTATTCTTCGCATAAATCGGCCAGTTGGCCTACTGCGGTAACATTGGTAAGATAGGCTTCTTCATGATGCGTTTCGCAATAGTCCGGCACGGACAGAGCGGAGCAATTAATGACTACATCGGGTTGAACCTCTTTGAAGAGATGCCTAACGTCCGCTTCATTCCGTATATCTGTTTCGATGAAACGATAATCCTCCGCGTTATTGGGAAGAATATCCGGATGCAGGGAGCAGCCCGTCAGCTTGTATTGTTTACAAGCAGATAAATCATTTACAATCTGGCGTCCGGTGAATCCGTTGGCGCCGATAATTAATATCTTCTTCATTAGGTTCTATATTATAGATGTTATAGATTATTTCTACAAAAATAAAAAATAATATCAACTACGCAAATAGATTTCGTACTTCCCTTCTTACTTTGCTCCCGATAACGAGATTTATATGAATTGATAAAAGAAAAGATGTATGGAAAAAGTAATTATGGGAACACGTTTACCCGCTAAACTTTGGTTGGATGAAGTAGAGGACTCTTGTATGTCGCAGATTATGGATTTGACTTCACTGCCTTTTGCATTTAAACATATTGCCATCATGCCTGATGCGCATGCGGGAAAAGGAATGCCTATTGGCGGTGTGTTGGCTACCAATGGCGTGATTGTTCCCAATGCTGTGGGAGTGGATATCGGTTGTGGTATGTGTGCGATTAAGACGAATCTAAAAGCGGAAGATTTTAGTTATACGGATTTGACTTCCATTATGTCGAAGATTCGTGCAGTTGTTCCTTTGGGATTCGATCATCAGAATAAAAAGCAGGATCAGGAATTGCTTCCGCAAGGATTCGACTTTGAAGAGATGCCTGTTTTGAAGAATCAGTACGAGGCTTGTTTGAAGCAGATAGGAACTCTGGGAGGTGGAAATCACTTTATTGAGATTCAAAAAGATACGGCAACGTCTGATGTTTGGGTGATGATTCACTCCGGAAGCCGTAACATTGGTTTGAAGGTTGCCAATCACTATAATAAGATTGCGCAATATTGGAATGAGAAATGGTATTCTGAAATGGTATCGGGACTAGCTTACCTGCCAATGGAGACACAGATGGCAAAGGATTATTTCCGTGAAATGAATTACTGTGTGGCCTTTGCCTTTGCCAACCGTCAGTTGATGATGACTCGTATTTGTGAAGCCATCCAGGCAGTGAAACCTGAAACGGACTTTGATCCTATGATTAATATTGCCCATAACTATGCAGCTTGGGAGAATCACTTCGATCAGGATGTGATTGTACACCGAAAAGGTGCTACGCGTGCCTATGAGGGCGAGATCGGTATTATCCCCGGATCTATGGGTACCAAGTCTTATATTGTTGAGGGACTGGGTAATCCGGAGAGTTTCAAAAGCTGTTCGCATGGTGCAGGTCGATTAATGGGAAGAAAGGATGCCTGTCGCCGTTTGTCACTGGATGAAGAGAAGGAGAGAATGGATCAGCAAGGTATCATTCACGGACTTCGTTCGCAGAACGAACTGGATGAAGCACCGGGAGCTTATAAAGATATTGCGCAAGTGATAGCGAATGAGCGGGACTTGGTGAAGCCGTTGGTGGAGCTGGCTCCAATGGCGGTGATTAAGGGATAATGTCATGCCATGTTTAAAGGAGTATCTAGCGTATGGACATAAAAAAAGGAGCAACGCCTTGCTCCAACCTTTGTTAACCTTAAATCTAATACTATGAAAAACACAATGCAAAGATACAGACTATTGCGAAATTAGCAAATAATCCAAGAAAAAAAGTATGTTTTATAACATTGATTAAGAATTGGTTTTCTCAATTCAATTTTTATTAAGAGATTTGACAGACCACATGTGAAGAATCAACTCTCTACCACCGTATGTTTCTTAGAGTAGATTTAATGAGTGGCAATATACCACGCTGTTTCGTTCTTTTTTGAAGCACCCGGATTAGTGCTTGGGTCGGAAATCGTGATTCCGGAGAAAGTATTGATATCAATTCTTTCTCCATAGTAGGAGGAAGAGATTGCTGTAAAATACTGTTTGGTATTCCTTTTAAAGGGTACAGTGCGTTTCAGCTGCTCGTTGAATTGTTCTAATAGATCCGGATCGGAACATAGTTTGGAAACGTAATCACCGTAATCAAAGAATATGGTAGGCGTATATCCGTCTAATCTTTGTAATTCGCCCGTTAATTCTTCGTTAAACGTATAACGCTGATTTATTTCTTTCATAATAACCGCCAGGTTGTCCAATTCCGAGCAATCAGTAACACCGATTGTTCCGCAGGGAGTCACATAATTTGAATAAAAAGAATAGAAACCGTCACAGACCTTTTCGTAATCTATATTTCCGATTAAGTACTGGCCTATCTTGTCGTATGGCATCCCATAGGCCATTATTTCACTTGTAGAAGCTATCAAGTGGCTTGTTACGTTTTTAAGGTCATAGGCAACCTCTACCGTAGACATATAGCAGTCATCGAAAAGTATATATTCCATCTTTAGGCCCGCGTTCGAAATACCTCCGGCAAGCGTAGTAATATCAGTTTGATATTTCGTTTGTGTTCCTCCAAAAAAACGTGTCATCGGTGCATGTTCATACTCCCAGTGCTTTTTACTAATCTGCAAGCTGCTGCGTGAAACTGCTCTCGATACAGGTATCCATCCCATTCCGTGGCATCCGATAATCATTGCATATCGTTTGGCGGGAGCATAGGTTTGTACATCGTTCAAAATAGAAGTGATGCCCTCTGCAGTTGTATAGGTAGGATCCGGATAATCGTAGTTTTTTAAAGTCTTCTGTACACCTTTGCCATTCTCATAGACAAGTTCGGAGAGAGTGGCTTTGGTGGCCGATGTACATATAAATACGATCACCCGTTCATTCTTCAATATATTGTTTCCGATGATACTTTTCAAATCGGCAATGTTCTGATAGAAAAAAGAAGTGAGATTGTTCGACCAGGGTAGATACATGAACACCGTCTGTTCATTATTCGAACGAACAACAGGATCAGTCGGATCGGGATCTGTCGGATCAGTAGTTGAGTCATCCGTTTGCCTTGTAGTTGGAGAGGTAGAAACAGGATCCTCTTTCTCACATGAAATCATGCCAAAAGAAAGAAATAATACAAAGAGGATTGATTTCATCAGACGATAATATGGTTGCATTGTTTCCATTATTCTACAAGGATTAAATAATCTTTTTATATGTAACGTAAAAAGAGAACCTTTTGATTTGTCTTATCGAGACATTATTGACATCTCTCTTTTTGCAAAGTTATTGAAAAATAGCGTAATTCCTATATTATCATGAATAAGAAAAAGGAGAGAGCTTACGTATAGACATAAAAAAAGGAGCAACGCCTTGCTCCAACCTTTGTTAACCTTAAATCTAATACTATGAAAAACACATTGCAAAGATACGGACTATTGCGAAATTAGCAAATAATCCAAGAAAAAAAGTATGTTTCATAACATAGATTAAGAATTTGATATTCCAATTCAAATTTTATTAAGACTTTTTGATTGCTTTATCTTCCTCTAATCCCTTTGACATATACTTTCAATTAGGCATCCTGAAATCATTCGGAGAACAACCTGTGATTTTCTTAAATAACCGGCTGAAATACTGTGGATTCTGAAAACCCAGCTCTTGCGTTATCTGATTGATTGTTTTATCAGTATTCACTAACCAATCTTTGGCAATCTCGAAGCGTTTGAACTCGATATACTCTTTAAATGATTTCCCCGTTTCATACTTCAGTAAGTCGTTGAAATATTCAGGAGACAAATGAAGCAGGTTCGCACAATACTTATGTGAAAGTATATCGACAGTCGGTACCTGTTTCGTTTCAAAATGGTTATTTATGATTTTATCGAATTGTTTGATAATCGTTTTATTCGCTTCATTACGTGTAATGAATTGGCGTTCGTAGAAACGGACGCAGTAATCCAGCAATAGTTCTATATACTTGGAAACTATCTTCTTGCTATGGCGGTCAATGCAACGTTCGAGTTCCTGGTTTATTTTATCCATAAACTCCAGAATGATTTGTTTCTCGCGCAAAGATATATGTAATGCTTCTTCAGGCAGATAAGAGAAGAAAGTATAGCTATGTATATTAAGTCCGAGCGGAGTGCCACAAATCAGATCGGGATGAAAAGCCAATATCCATCCTTTGGAAGGAAAATTCTTACTGTTTTCCTTCATATTGATAGACTCTCCGGGACTAAGGCAGAGCAAAGTACCATCCGAAAAATCATAATACTGGTGACCATACATATACGCTTCACATTTACACTCACTCAATAGAATCGTATAAAAGTCGAACTTGATGCCCGTATGAGCTGACAAGTCAGCCTTTGAGAGATCAATGACACTTACCAGCGGGTGTAGTGTCTTACTCCCCAGGCAACAATTGCATTGATGCACGGTTCCTATTTTGAGTACTTTATCTCCCATGATGTTGAGACTCCTGTATCTAAAATACGTCTAGTTTTTTTGTTTATATTCGTTCGGGGTGCAGCCGACATGCTTTTTAAATAACCGGCTGAAGTGCTGTGGATATTGAAATCCCAGTTCATAAGCTACCTGGCTGACAGTTTGAACACCTTCCAGTATTCTTTCTTTGGCCAGTTCGATAATCCGACACTGGATATATTCCTGTGCCGTTTTTCCGGTTTCCTTCTTTATCAGGTCCCCGAAATAATTAGGAGAGAGGCATGCCTTGTCTGCAAAGTATTTCACGGATGGCAGTCCTTCGGTCATTGCCACCTGATTTTGGAAATATTCGTCCAGTAATTGCTCGAATTTAACGACTATATCTTTATTCGCCTGATTGCGTGTAATGAACTGCCGTTCGTAGAAACGCATACAGTAATCCAGTAGCAGTTCGATATTCCGTACGATAAGTTGCTTGCTATGCTTGTCGATAGTATGCTCCAGTTCGAGCCGGATTTTATGTATGCAATCGGTTACGATTTCTCTTTCCTGATCTGAAAGATGCAATGCTTCATTTACCTCGTAAGAGAAAAAAGTATAGTTTTTGATATTCTGTCCTAATGAAGTTCCACGGATTAAATCGGGATGGAATAAAACCCCAATCGACTTGGTACGGGGAGCCGTTCGGTTACGGTTGTCTATTCCGCTCACTTGTCCCGGTGCCATGCAGACAACCGTTCCTTCCTGATAATCGTAATTCTTGCGTCCGTATTTGAGATCCCCGCATTTGGCATCTTTCAGGAACAAACAATAGAATCCGATGTTCATACGGATATACTCAACCGACTTGGTAGCTTTTGAGAAGTCGATTACATTAACTAAAGGGTGCAATGTCTCCAGTCCAAACAACTGGTCATACTGATCGACGGTTTCAATTTTTGTTATTTCATCCATATGCTTTGTTATTAATCTGATACAAAGATAAAACATTTGGAGGTATCTTTTTTATTTCATTCCTCAAATCAGTAATAAGGGTACAAGAATCAGTAATCTGTATACTACATAAACTTGCGGGCGGAAAAATAAATGGCAATGATTGCTGGAAGTAAGTCATGGAATTGATATATTTGCTCCGGAGAATATAAAAAACAGGTTTTATGAAAGCATTATTCATTGGAGGAACGGGTACTATCAGTACGGATGTAGTTGCATTGGCGCAACAGAGAGGGTGGGAGATTACTCTCCTTAACCGCGGCTCAAAAAAAATGCCGGAAGGAATTCACAGTATCATTGCAGATATTAATGATGAAGAAGCTGTGGCAAAAGCCATCGCACTTGAACACTACGATGTGGTTGCACAATTCATCGGTTATACGGCAGAAGACGTAAAGCGTGATATCCGCCTGTTTCAGAATAAAACGCGGCAATACATCTTTATCAGCAGTGCCTCTGCCTATCAAAAGCCATTGGCCGATTATCGCATTACTGAAAGCACCCCTCTGGTCAATCCCTACTGGCAGTATTCCAGAAGCAAGATAGAAGCGGAAGAGGTATTGATGTCAGCCTACCGGACAAGTGGTTTTCCGGTGACTATCGTTCGTCCCAGCCATACCTATAACGGAACCAAACCTCCCGTAGCCGTACATGGAGATAAGGGAAACTGGCAGATTCTCAAACGGATTCTTGACGGCAAACCTGTCATTATTCCCGGTGATGGCTCCTCTTTGTGGACACTGACTCACTCCAAAGATTTTGCCAAAGGCTATGTCGGACTGATGGCGAATCCACATGCCATTGGTAACGCTTTTCATATCACTACCGATGAAAGTATGACTTGGAATCAGATTTACCAGACAATCGCCGATGCGTTAGACAAACCTCTGAACGCATTGCACGTGGCATCCGATTTCCTTGCCAAACATAGCGATCATTATGATTTCAGGGGGGAACTCTTAGGAGATAAAGCAGTTACGGTTGTTTTCGATAATTCGAAGATAAAGCGGCTCGTCCCGGATTTTATATGCCATATCTCTATGGCGGACGGATTGCGGCAAGCTGTACATTATATGCTTTCTCATCCGGAAACTCAAACACCCGACCCGGAATTTGATTCGTGGTGTGACCGTATAGCCAATGCAATCAGTGCGGCAGACAAAGCTTTCTGATTAATAAGTACCTGCCACTAATTAATTGCTATTTTTTAGGCACGGATTACACGGATTAACGCGGTTATTTTTCAGTAATGATAACCCTAAAGACCGTGAAATCCGTGCCTAATTATTATTTAATAAGGAGTATTTCTTCCTTGCTGCACCTCAATTCGTATTCCGAAATTACCATTAGCAGATTTCAGTTCAAACGCTCCCCGGAAATTATTCCTTTCCCAAGGCATAGCACTGCGGTTAGGCACCCGCCAGCCATCCTTGTTGTAATCTCCGTAAGTATTGATTCTCATTCCGTTTTTCAGCTTGAAAGATCCCATCTGCATAAACTGTGGAGAAGAAGACAATCCCCAACCATATCCGTATCCAAAACCAGAAAACCCGGAGTAAGAAGACGAAGAAAAAGAGTCGGTGAATCCTTGAGAATAGGTAATATCCGTGTTTAAACGAAAGAGCTGATTATAATCTTTCGTCATATTAGGCATATCTAAATTAAATTTGGGAAGTTCGGGAGTTGCTACGTTCATTAACCCCATATCCAGCAGAAAACCACCAAACTCTTTGATATTGGTAGATGGAGCACGACGAATACTATCGGAAGGAATTTCCGACTGTGCGGATGCAAAACCGACCGATAATATCAGCGAAAGAAATAGAATCAGTTTTTTCATCTTCGTAAAGGTTGATTTACCACAAAGATAGATAATTTCCACCTGACTATCCGCTTCCGTTATGTTTTCTTAGAAAAAAACTTATCTTTTCAATTTAATCACCGGATAAACGACAGGAGCCGTCTCCCATTTCCTTTTCATCGGGTTGTATGAGCGTTCCATACCTCCATGGAGTTCGATATAATCGTTGAACTTGATTTCAAGAATCATGCCATAACCGCTTTGCGGATAGATAGGAGTGAGATACCCCTGCGAAGCATTTCGTTCGCCATTCACAGAATATTCGCCGAAAGCCCGTATACGCAGAAAATTATTAATCCGGTAAGCGGCCGAACCGCTAAAACCAAAATCATTTCTGGCACCATGTTGGAAAGAAGGCATTGTATACTTGGCACTGAACAGCCCACCTGAAAGCTCCCATCGTTCATTAGGAGCATACGTATAAATGGCACCTACCTGAATATGCGTCCCCATGGTAGGATACGTATTATGCAAACTATACGTACTTAAATAGCTGTTAGCATTGATCCCGAAAATATCCGACCGATTATAGTCGCGGCTGAAAGGATCGAAAGAAGTACCCAGTCTGGGAGTAGGCCAGGGAGTATCTATAAATTCGGGAGGAGATATATGAAGCGTCATGCTATCCGTTTGAATGGTTGGCTTCCTGTCGTTCGGCGTTATATTCATATCGGGTAAGATGAAGCCCTCCTTATCCATATTTAATGGCTGCTTTTGCTCCGGTGGCAGAAGAACCGCACGGCCGATGCTATCCTTTTTTACTTCCACCTGTTGCGCAAATGCGGTACAGGTACAAAGTAAAAACATAAATCCTGTGAATTGTCTTTTATTCATGGCACTTTGCGGTGTTAAAGAGTTTAGTTGACAATCAGTTTATAACCGATTCCCCGTACATTGACAATACGTATCTGTTCATCTTGCGAGAGTTTATGCCGCAATTTGGTAATGAACACATGCAAGCTTCGGGAATTGAAAAAACTGTCGTCTCCCCAAAGTTCGAGCAAGACATCCTGCGTGTTGACCACCTGATTCCGGTTTTCGCAAAGCCGTTTCAAGATTTCCGATTCACGATGAGAGAGTTCCTGTCTCGTTCCTGCGTGTAATAAAGTTTGTGCAACAGGATCAAACAGATAACTTCCTATCTCAAAATGATTGGCAACCTTATTCTCAGTGAAGAGAAAAGCCTTTCCCATCAGTGCTTTGATTCGGATAATCAACTCTTGTATACCGAAAGGTTTTTTCAGGTAATCATTCGCTCCGAGTTCAAACCCCTCCACCACATCATTGATGGCCGAACGGGCAGTCAGGAATAAGACAGGAGTCTGTTTATCCGTCTGGCGGATGCGACGTATCATTTCAAAGCCATCCATTTTCGGCATCATCACATCGGCTACAAGTACATCCGGATGAAGTTCGAAGAAAAGGCTTAGTCCTTCCTCACCGTCATTCGCCGTATGAATGATAAAATCATTTTCTTCAAGTGTATCCTTGATAATCATGGCGAGCGTCTGTTCGTCTTCTACCAGTAATACGGTAATTTTGTTTTTACTCATGATTTTATGGGTTTATAAAGTAATGGTAAAAGTGCTTCCTTTGTCCGGTTCACTTTTTACGGTGATAGTTCCTCCATGTTTTTCGACCATACTCTTGACATAGAACAGTCCTAGTCCGTAACCTTTTATATTATGAAGATTACCCGTCGGGACCCGGTAGAATTTATCAAATATGTGCTTTTGTTTATCAAGTGGAATCCCGATTCCCCGGTCGGTAACGCTGACGGTTACTGTCCCCCCAGTCTGTCGGCAGGAAATAGACAATTCGGCTTCCTCTTTCGAGTATTTCACTGCATTATCTATCAGGTTACTGATGATGTTGCTGAAATGCGTACGGTCGGCTACAATGACAAGCGTTTCCGGTTGAATATCCAATTCGATATGTACAGGCTTGTCCGCTTTTAGCTGGTGCTGCTCCATGAGCGGAGTAATCAACTCCTTCAGGTTGATTTCCTCCGGATGCAAACGAAACGTTTTGCGACGCTCCATTCCCATGGATAAAATCTGTTCCACCAGCCCGCTAAGCCTTTGCAACTGCTCCTGACTGATGCGTAGATACTGGTCGCGCTTGCTTTTCTCTTCCGCTTGGTTAAAGTTCAGTAATGCGTCATTAGCCGCATAGGCTACGGCAATGGGAGTCTTTAATTCGTGCGTGATATTATTGGTAAAATCACTTTTCATTTCATCCAGCGTTTTCTGTTTCAGAAGCGTCCGGATAAGGAACCAGAAAGAGAATCCGAGAATCAGAAGAATTACAAATGAAGTGACCAGAATACCTGTCATCTGCTTTAACACCAATGAATTGATCGGCTCGAACACCAGTTGGTAGCGTTGGCTGTGATGCATATTAAATTCATAGTCATAGCGGATTGCCTTGGGACTGGGAATATAACTGCTATCTCCCGCAATACCTAATGTATCGGTATATACAATGGAAGAATCGGCACTGATTCCGGTATAAATCAAAAGAGTGTGATGAGGAATAGAGAGATTATGCTCTTTCATCACATGGGTGAGCAAACTGTCATATCGCTGCAGGTTGACATCTATATAAGTGTCCACACCCGAATGAATACCCTGCTGAATACTCATTAACAGCTCCTTTAGCGAATCTTGCTTTTTCAATAACACATCCAGCCCGTTCTCGCTACTTGCAACAGGTGTAGAATCTTCCGGAGCGTTACCAACGGCCTTTACCGTATCCGTAGTAGTTTCTGTCCGGGAGTGTATCGTATCCTGACGGCTACTATCCGTATAAGAAATCGTTTGTTTAGTCACTAATGAATTGCCGTCCGCATCATATCCGGCTGATACCGTCAGCGAACCGTGTTCCACATTATCTTTTTGCAAATCATTTACCCGGAGCACGACCTCGTTAAAGTCACTCGTCCGCATCGCATCTCTGATATTGCTCTCCATTTCCATCTTCATAGACCGGTAAAGCCCTGTCAACCAATAAGCTTGATAAACAAAGATTCCGATTAATGAGCAGATAACCAGTATGACAATATGTTTTAGTGGTAATTTCATACTGACAAAGATAATAGGAAACTATTCTTATTCTTCTCTTTGATAAGACTAAATAACACTAGATAAGCCAGTGATAACGCAAATTTCCATTTTTTCTACCGTATTTTGTCGTATTCCAAAAATAAAGACGAAATGAAACGGATTAATTTACTATTTATGTCTCTTCTATGTGTGTGGATATCCGCTACAGCACAAGTCGGACAACAGTCACAGGAACCTGTCGACAGTATCAAGAATATAGGTTATATGGATAGTTTGTTTCAGGAACTGCCCGAAGTGATGATTATAGGTGAACGCCCTATCGTGAAAGCCGAACAAGGCAAACTCGTGTATGACGTGCCGAGACTGGTGGGCAACCTGCCTGTGGATAATGCCTATGATGTTGTGAAAAATCTTCCGGGTATAGTAAATATGAATAATAGTCTGATGTTGGGAGGACAGGAGGTAACTGTTGTCATCAACGGAAAAGTGACCACTCTGTCTGCCGAACAATTGGATGCTTTATTAAAATCGATTCCTGTCAGCCGGATTGAAAAGGCGGAAGTGATGTATTCCGCTCCGGCACGCTATCAGGTACGCGGACCGATGATTAACCTGATATTAGCACCCGGCACAGGACAAGCATCTTCCCTTCAAGGAGAACTCTATACAGCTTTTAACCAACATCACTACGAATCTTTGGCAGAACGTGGAAGTCTTCTGTACTCCGGACGTAAATTCTCTGCAGATCTTCTTTACTCTTACTCTTATGATCGCGACCGAAGGATTACGGAGAAAGAAGCACTTCACACGTTAGCCGATGGTTCAGCGCATCAGATGGATATGGATGAAATAATGACTTCCCGTACCAACAGTCATCAGATACGTCTCGGAATGGATTACTCTCTAGCAGAAGATCATCTGTTAAGCCTGGTCTACACAACAGCTTTTACCGATTCCAAACATTATTCCATAGCTACCGGTGCGCAAAATTCTGTTACCGATTCACAGGGAGACAGCCAGCTCCATAACGCAAAGTTAGATTATCAAACCCCTTTCGGGCTGAAAGCCGGAGTGGCATTTACATCCTATCATTCTCCCGGCAGCCAATTATTATATAGCACGATGGGAACAGAGACAATGAATTTCTTGAGCCGGGATAAACAGCAAATCAATCAATGGCGTTTTTATGCCGGGCAAGAACATACCTTAGGTAAAGGCTGGGGATTGAATTATGGTATAACCTATACGACCGCTTTAGACCATAGCTATCAAAGATATTATGACCCGGAAACAGATAACCTGTTACCGGATAATAACATGAACTCCCGCCGTCGCGAACAAACCCTGAATGTGTATGCCGGACTAAGCAAAAGCTTCGGTGAAAAACTCTCGGCCGATGTTTCTCTGGCAGCAGAGCAATATCATACAAATATCTGGAATGAATGGAGCCTGTACCCGGTAGCCAATCTAACTTATATGCCCGCTGCCGGACATGTCCTGCAATTCTCATTGAGTAGTGACAAGGAATATCCCGAATACTGGAGCGTACAGAATGCAATCTCTTACATGGGAGCATACTCTGAAATTCAAGGAAATCCCTATCTCAAACCTGCCACGAACTATGAAACCAGCCTTAATTATATATTAAAAGGCAAGTATGTTTTTTCCGCCTTTTATAGCTATACCAAAAACAAGCAAATGCAAACCCTCTACCAATCACCGGAACGTTTGGTGGAGATTTACAAGTTCTTCAACTTTGATTTTTCATCGCAGGCCGGATTAATGATGACAGTTCCCTTTAAGGTGAAAAAATGGCTCGACTCCCGTTTCACGGCCATCGGTTTTCGTTATCGCCAGAAAGATAGTGACTTCTGGGATATCCCGTTTGACCGTAAACTATATACATTCGTCTTGACGATGAACAACACATTCACCCTTTCCACCAAACCCGACTTAAAATTCACCCTGACCGGATTCTATCAAAATAGAGCTATACAGGGAATTTTCGATCTTCCTCGTTCGGGAAATCTGGATGCAGCGCTTCGTTACACCTTTGCAAAAGGAAAAGCACAATTGACGCTGAAGTGTGACGACCTGTTCAATACCTCCACCATTTCGACACAAGTCCGTTACGGATTGCAGAATGTGAAAAACCACTATATGCGCACTACCCGTACATTCGGTATTTCGTTTAACTATAAATTCGGAGGATACAAAGAGAAGAAGAGGGAAGAAGTCGATACCTCCCGCTTTAAATAAGCGGGAAATAACTCATGGTTCTATTCATTCATCGGTAAATTGACAACCACCCTTGTACCATCCGTATATTCCGGATCAATTTTAATCTCTCCGTCAAGTCGTTTCACGATGAGACGGCAGAGATACAATCCCAACCCATTGCCCGGAACGAAAGTATCAAGTTTCGAAAAACGGTTGAATACCTCTTCCTGTTTTTCTTTCGGGATACCGCAACCGCTATCGGTGACACTGATACATATTTGGTTCTTCGAAAGATTGACCTTATACCCTAACGCAATAAACCCTTCTTCTGTAAACTTATTGGCATTATTCAGTAAATGTTCAATCACCATAGTGAGATATTGGGCATTTGTCGGAATAAACAGTGTATTTTCTGTAATATCCAATTGATATTTTATTCTCGGTTTGGGGGAAATCTTTTCCATTTCCTGCATACACATATTTCTGATATCAACAGGTTCACAAGGCAGCTTATCTTCCGAAACGTCCAGATTCGCCACTTCCAGCATACTGTTGACAAGCCCGGTGAGCAACTGGGTACTTTTTTGTATTTCGGCGGGAAATTCCCGGCGTGTCTCTTCGTCAATATCTTCATTCATTATTAAGTCGGAGAACCCCACAATCGCATTAAGTGGCGTACGTATCTCGTGGCAGATCGAGTTGATAAAAGCCTGCTTCATTTTTTCGCTTTCTTGCGCTTTACGGTTCAGGACTTTAAGCTCCGCTTTCATTCTCTTTTCTCTTTTCAGAGAGAAGTAAAGATAACTACAAACCCCGATCACAATAATCAATAAAGTACTTAAAGATATAATCTGTGTCTTTTTGTTTTTTATTTCCAGTTCAGCCTTTTCGTTGTTCAGTGTGTTTACATCATATTTCACTTGGAGTTCATTCAACTGTTGACGTGCGTCATTACTGCTTAATGAATCCTGTATATAATGCGAGTTCTTATAATATTTCAGAGCATTCGGATAATCTTTTTGTTTTTCATAAAGCAGAGAAACCGTATTCAACAATCCCGGTAGATTTTGTGGAGCCAGAATCTTGGCGATTTTAATAAGAGTATCGTTCGCTGCAATAGCTTTTGACAAGTCTTTTTGGGTCCGGCTGTTCGTATAATAATTATTGGCACAAAGATAATAATTGTATTTGTCAAAGTCATTAGTCAGTTTTTTACCAATCAGTAAGATCCTTTTCCAATAATCATTTTCTTCTTTCGGTGTCAGCAGGTCCAGATTGCTTATCATAAACGAATAATATTGAATCCGATAGGAGTCTATATTATAAAACGGACGTTGTTTCTGATAATCTCTTTTGTATTCCTGTTCTACCATATTAATCAGCTCTTTTATTAACAGGATCGCTTCCTGTTTCCTGCCACTTTTAGAGTATGCCATGCCTAGCTTCCAGATAATTCTTTTCTGATACTTACTCTTCACATTGACAGAAAGTGATTCTGCCAATTTCAGGCTTTTCTCTAAATAAGAAGAAGCCTCTTTGTGTTTCTGATTTATGTAAAAACTTGTTCCTACAGTATATGTTGTTGCAGTTTCTTTATAAATATTGCTTGTGCTTTCCTTAGAATCCATAAAGTCTAATTCTTTTTTAATAGCTTCATCTTTCTGGTCAGAATAACATTGTGCTTCAAAAATACGCATGTGATCTAAAGGCAACAGGCTTTCGCATTCTTCCGGACTGGCTATCTTCTTGATACAATTAATATATTTAGAAAGAGAATCTTTGTTCAAGCTATTTAATTCTTCCGTGATAATATCACTGAGAGCATTCAAGGCATTTTCTTTATCGTTAATCTTTAAGGATTCATGATACATCTGTAGAAGATACATCTTTGCTTCCGGAGCATCCAGATATATATCCGCCAGATTTCTGCATATCTGAATCTTTTGAGGAGAAGAATTTGTTGACTTCAGAAGATATATGAGGCTGTCGCTGGGGTGTTGCGACGCATTTATTGTAAAACATAGTGAGGGTATAATTATGAATATGATAAGTAGTAGGTGTCGCATGGCATATTTTGTTTTGTTTGCTTGCAAATCTACTGCTTTTTTTATTAAATCCAGCTAGTTGAACGAAAAACTTTTGGAGTGAAATAGATACTGAAATATCCGATAAGTCAGTAGTTATAAAGAAGTGATAACTACTGACTTTCGGATATTCTCAAAGCCTATAATACCTTGTTGATTTTAATGTATGGATGCCTTCCATGCTTTGGCATATTCTTCCAAAACACATTTGATACTTTGTCCGATTTTCACATAATCGGTCTCATTCAAATTGGCTAGTGACACACGCACACTCCATTTCGGTCCGGCAAAGCCACCACCATTCAACAGGACGAGTGAAGTTTCGTTTGCCAGGCGGAAAACCACATCCAATGGATTGTAGGTCTTTTGCAGATAAGCAACGAAGTCATCCCCATAGAATTTCTTCGCCCATACCAGCATATCGATCTCCGAATAATATCCGGCACGCAACGGATCTTCCACCAGCGTGAAACCTGTGTTGTCCCACAACGCATGCAGACGGCGATGAATAATTTCCTGCATCTTCTTCTTATAACTGTCTTCTTTATCCAGAAGCGAGAAGATGGCAAACAAACTCATCTGTATTTGTTGAGGTAGAGAAAGCCCTGCAGTATGATTCAATGCAATCTGCCGGCTGTCAGCCACCATACGATTGATAAATTTCATCTTTTCCGGTTGTAGACTAAGACTGGAATAACGTTTGTTCAAGATTGATTTCTGCTCCTCCGACAGGCGGGCAATCATTTTGTCGTAGATGTTGTCTTCGTGTAGAGCGATCACTGCGGTTCTCCATCCCGTAGCTCCAAAATATTTGGAGAACGAATAAACGCAAAGCGTATTATGCGGCAACTCTGCCATTAATGAGCGAAAATGAGGAATAAATGTTCCGTACACATCATCCGTGATAATCATCAGGTTTGGATTATCATTCTTCACAATGTTGATGATACGTTCGGTAGTCTCTTTGCTAAGTGCATAGCTGGGCGGGTTGCTCGGATTGGTGATAAACAACGCTTTGATCCGCGGATCTTTCAGCTTGTCTATATCTTCATCCTTATACTGCCAGGTATGTAAACCGTCAGGAGTCATCTGGTCAGCAGAAATTTCGGTAACGTCGAACTGATAGCGTCGCAGTTCCGGGATTTCTATATAAGGAGTGAACACAGGAACCATCAAAGCAATAGCATCCCCCTGGTTCAACAGGAAATTCTCTTGCAAAGAATCGAACAGATAACACATGGCTGCCGTACCTCCTTCGGTCGCGAAAAGGTCAAAAGTACCTTTCGGCGGACGGCGGTCACACATCTCTTGCGCCAGGTAATCCTGTACGATTAACTCCGTAAAATGTAAAATACGGTCGGGCACAGGATACTGGTCGCCAATCACCGATTCTGCCCATTCGTGAATAAGTGTATCCGGATCGGCAGCATGTTCCATCAGCATATAATTATAGCCCTCTTTCAATAGGTTAGCACCGGGAGCTTTCTCGTTTTCTTTCAGGAAAGCCTCGAAACGGGCAGCAATTCCCGCCTTTTGCGGAATACCTGCTATTCCTTCTTCCAGTGAAAACGCATGACGACATTCGCAAAGGCCGAATTGTCCCAGCAGAAAAAAGGCTTCGCGTGGTTCGGTAGCAATCCAGTTCGGGTTACCTCTTCCGGCATTCAACATCGTATGCGCTATCTTCTTGATACTTTCATCTGCCATATCGATCAGTTTGTTTTTCAGCTCGAACGGGCTGATCGTTTCCATTTTCTTGGCATAACTTTTGGTAATGGCAGGGTTATTTGTTTTCTTTTCCATAATGATATTTATTTATATAGTTTTACATAAGTAGTACGATGACAACTCCCCAGATAATCAGGAGCGTATTGCCGACTGCATACGTCACCGTATATCCTAATGCCGGTGTGTCGCTTTCCACTGCATCCTGAATAGCTCCCAATGCAGCTGTTGTAGTACGTGCTCCTGCCGTACATCCCAATGACAGGGCAGGGTGGAATTTGAACAAGTATCTCGCCATCAGCAATCCGGCGAGGAGAGGAATGGCCGTTGCCAATGCGCCGACGATAAACAGACTGACGCCTACTTCCTTGAATCCGGCAATGAAACTGGGACCTGCGGCGATACCGACCACTGCGATAAACATATTCAGTCCTACATTATTCAATACCCATAAAGAAGGTTCGGGGATACCTCCGAAAGTAGGATGCTTGCTGCGTAGCCAACCGAACAGAAGTCCGGCTATCAATGCGCCGCCACTGGTAGAAAGACTGATAGGAACACCTCCCAGATGAATAGCCAGTGCACCGAAAAGACCACCGAGCAAAATACCCAATCCAACGAAGATCATATCCGTCTGGTTGGTAGGCCGGTCAATATAGCCCATTTGTTTGGCAGCACTTTCCACTTCATGTTTAAGACCGGTAAGTTCGAGAATATCTCCCGAATCTACAATCGTTTTAGGTAATACCGGAACATTGATTCCGGCACGTTTGATATTCCGGATACTAACCCCGTGCATAAACTTCTGCGCCCTGATTTTGGAAACCGTTTCTCCGGCAAAAGTCCGGTGGGTCACCATTACAGGAAGAGTTTCTGCCGGGAAGTCGAGTAATTGTGCATCAATCACTTCCGGACCGATCCAGTCTTCTTCTCCAATCACAAATTCACGGCGTCCGCTAAGTACCACTTCGTCATTCTTATGAAGAATCAGGTTCGGATCTACTTCCTTCACCACTCTTTTTTGACGAATCCGTTCTACAAACAGTCGTTTATCATTTTTACATAGATAAGCTTCAAGTTCACTGACTTTCTTTCCTTTGCCAAACCATTCATTGGTGATTTTATAAGCACGGAACACAACCGGACGAAGAGCTGGGGAAAATCCGGGTTCGTCAGCTTCCGATGTTCCCATTTGAGCCTCCAATTCCTTGCAGTCGGCCTTCACCTTATCCAGTCCACCCAGCATTTTAGGGCCGAGAGAAGCCAGAATCCACGCCGAACCGGCCGTTCCGAAAATATAAGTTACGGCATACGCTACCGGAATTGCATTGATGAACGTGGCTTTCTGTGCATCGCTGATTCCCAGCTGGTTGATCGTATCGCTTGCCACGCCGATAACGGCGGATATTGTTTGTGAGCCTGCCAACAGTCCGGCAGCTTCTCCTACATGATATCCCATGATTTTGGCCAGTATCCACGGGGCTACCAGACTGACAATACACATCAGTACGGCAAATCCCACTTGTGGCAGGCCGTCTTTCTTCAATCCGCGGAAAAACTGCGGACCTACCTTATAGCCAACGGCAAATAAGAAAAGCAGAAAGAACACAGCTTTCATCGGACCATCTACAGTGATATTCAGTTGTCCGACCAATACTCCGACCAGAAGAACGCTGGTGACTGTCCCCAAGGAGAATTTCCCTATTTTGAGTCTGCCCAGCCAAAATCCGGCAAAGAGCGTCAGGAAAATAGCAAGTTCAGGATGTACCCTTAATTGATTAATAATCCATTCCATAATTAAGTTGTTGTTTTAGGTTATGTCATTTACAACAGTTATAGCGTAAAAAGAGTTTGTTGTGTTATGAAAAATAGAGATATAATATCCGTCGAACTTTAAATTTCTCTATTTCGCTTTTTTGTTATACTTTTGTTCCTTCAAAAATAAAACTAATCATATTCTGTATGAAATCAGACATAGAAATAGCTCGCAGTATTGAGCTGAAGAAGATTAAGCAAGTTGCCGAAGGTATCGGAATCCCTCGTGAGGAAGTGGAGAATTATGGCCGCTACATAGCAAAGATCCCCGAACAACTGATTGATGAAGAGAAAGTGAAGAAAAGCAATCTCATTCTGGTAACTGCTATCACAGCAACCAAAGCGGGCATTGGCAAAACTACAGTATCTATCGGTCTCGCTTTGGGATTGAATAAAATTGGAAAGAATGCGATTGTCGCTCTTCGCGAGCCGTCTCTCGGTCCATGTTTCGGAATGAAGGGAGGAGCAGCCGGTGGGGGATATGCACAAGTGCTTCCGATGGACAAAATTAACCTCCATTTTACAGGGGATTTTCATGCCATCACTTCTGCTCATAACATGATTTCTGCTTTACTCGACAATTATCTCTATCAGAACCAGGCAAAAGGTTTCGGATTGAAAGAAATTCTTTGGCGGAGAGTGCTTGACGTGAACGACCGTTCGTTGCGCAGCATCGTTGTCGGCCTCGGACCTAAATCGAACGGGATTACCCAAGAGTCCGGTTTCGATATTACTCCTGCTTCGGAGATTATGGCAATTCTTTGCCTTTCCAAAGATGTGAGTGATCTGCGTCGCCGTATTGAAAATATCCTGTTGGGCTTCACGTATGACGACCAACCTTTTACTGTGAAAGATTTGGGAGTGGCAGGAGCCATCACTGTGTTGTTGAAAGATGCTATCCATCCTAATTTAGTGCAGACTACCGAAGGAACCGCTGCTTTTGTACATGGTGGTCCGTTTGCTAATATCGCACATGGTTGTAACTCTATTCTGGCCACTAAATTGGCAATGTCTTTCGGTGATTATGTAATAACAGAAGCCGGATTCGGTGCCGATCTCGGTGCAGAAAAATTCTATAATATCAAATGTCGCAAGAGCGGACTCCAACCACGTCTCACAGTGATTGTCGCTACGGCACAAGGATTAAAGATGCACGGAGGTGTCAGTCTCGACCGTATCAAAGAGCCGAATATGGAAGGCTTGAAAGAAGGATTGCGTAATCTCGACAAACACGTTCGTAACCTTCGCTCATTCGGTCAGACCATCATCGTAGCTTTCAATAAGTTTGCATCCGATACGGATGAAGAAATGGAATTACTGCGCGAACATTGCGAACAGTTGGGAGTGGGTTTCGCCATTAACAATGCGTTCAGTGAAGGAGGAGAGGGAGCAGTAGATATGGCCCGTCTGGTAGTAGATACCATAGAGAACAATCCGTCCGAATCTTTACGCTACACTTATAAAGAAGAAGATAGCATACAGCAGAAGATCGAAAAGGTAGCCACTAATATTTACGGAGCCAGCGTTATTACCTATAGTAGTATTGCACGCAACCGTATCAAACTGATTGAGAAAATGGGAATCACTCATTATCCGGTTTGTATTGCTAAAACACAATATTCATTCTCTGCCGATCCAAAGATTTATGGTGCGGTAAACAACTTCGAGTTCCATATTAAAGATATTGTTATCAATAACGGAGCTGAAATGATTGTAGCCATTGCCGGAGAAATTCTTCGTATGCCGGGATTACCCAAAGAACCGCAAGCATTGCATATCGATATTGTGGATGGAGAAATAGAAGGATTGAGCTAAAATATATACCTCAAAAAAATATTCCGGTATGATGCCGGTAAAATAAATCCCCGTCTTTCCCTATGAAATAAAATGTGGAAAGACGGGGATGACTGTATATAGAGTCCAGTGCGCTTCTGTTTTCTCTTCTTGCACACTGGACGGTTGAATTCGTCCTTGCTATGAGTGATATATGACATCATATATTTCTTTTATAGTAAGAAAAACGAAAATATGGACAGATGGTTCGGGCGGGACCGTTAATAAATAAAAAAAGCCTGCTCCTTTCACAAAGAGCAGACTTTATAAATAAGAAATAAAGCTGATAACAGTGAAGCTATTAGCTTTGAAATCGTTTTTTAATAAGCAAAAAGAGGATATTTCTTCATTGTCTCATTGACACGTGCACGTACTTGTGCAATAACTTCCTCATTTTCTACGTTAGACAATACAGTCTCGATCATTTCAGCAATTTCGAGCATCAAATCTTCTTTTGCACCACGAGTTGTGATAGCAGGAGTACCCAAACGGATACCGGAAGTCTGGAAAGCTGAACGGCTGTCGAACGGAACCATGTTCTTGTTAACAGTAATATCGGCAGAAACCAATGCTTTTTCTGCCACTTTACCTGTCAGTTCGGGATATTTGCTACGCAGGTCGACCAACATAGAGTGGTTGTCTGTACCACCGGAAACGATGGTAAAACCACGGTCGATTAAAGCCTGTGCAAGTACAGCAGCGTTCTTTTGTACTTGTTTAGCATATTCCTTAAATTCAGGTTGCAGGATTTCACCGAAAGCAACTGCTTTAGCAGCAATTACATGTTCCAGTGGTCCGCCTTGGATTCCCGGGAATACGGCAGAATCCAGTAATTGAGACATCATCTTGATCTCACCTTTCGGAGTGGTCTTACCCCATGGATTGGGGAAATCCTTACCCATCATGATGACACCACCACGAGGTCCGCGAAGTGTTTTATGTGTAGTAGAAGTGACGATATGTGCATATTTAACCGGGTTTTCGAGCACTCCGGCAGCGATCAGACCGGCAGGGTGAGCCATGTCGATCATCAGGATAGCGCCTACTTTGTCAGCGATTTCACGCATACGTTTGTAATCCCATTCACGAGAGTATGCAGAACCACCACCGATAATCATTTTCGGTTTCTCACGTAGAGCGACTTCTTCCATCTGGTCGTAGTCAACGCGTCCAGTTTCCTGATTCAGGTTATATTCGCAAGGAGTATAGATGATACCGGAAGTGTTTACCAGTGAGCCATGAGAAAGGTGTCCGCCGTGTGCAAGATTTAATCCCATGAATTTGTCGCCCGGATTCAGAACTGCGAGGAAAACAGCAGCATTAGCTTGTGCTCCCGAGTGTGGTTGTACGTTTGCCCATTCCGCGCCAAAAATTTCTTTCAGGCGGTCGATAGCGATTTGTTCGCTTTGGTCTACTACTTCGCAACCTCCGTAATAACGTTTGCCGGGATAACCTTCTGCGTACTTGTTAGTCAGGCAAGAACCCATTGCCTGCATAACCTGGTCACTCACAAAATTTTCTGATGCAATAAGCTCGATTCCTTTCAACTGACGTTGATGCTCTTTTTCGATGATGTCGAAAATGATGTCGTCTCTTTTCATTCTTTTATAAGTAAGATTAAATTTCTAATTCGAGATACCTATTTTAAGCGCACAAAGTTAATGAAAATAAATAAAGAATGAAGGAAGTACAAGAAAAATGTTAGTAAAAAGCCGGATTTAATGATATTTTATTCTTAAAGGATGAATCCCAGCGAAAAACTTAACGCGCTGTCACGGCGACGGAAAATAATGTTGCTCACTCCTGTGCTGCCGTCGGAATTGATATTGTCGTAAATGATGGACTTGGAGATATTTCCGATGCCTTGCTCGTAGCGGAAATCGAAAAAGATACGGGAGATGTTGACGCCTACACCGATCACTGCACTGACATTGAACGGATACAGCCTTTCGTGAATCCCTTTTTGGTCAAAATTCTTAAAAGTGATTTCATTGTGTTTTCCCCATAAGTAGCGAAGTTTGGGGCCTGCGAAGATAGACATTCCGTAAGGCCCTTTTTTCACCACATTATAGCCGTATAAAATAGGGAAATCCACACTGTGCAACACCGATTGCACGGAAGCATAATCAGGCTCGATGGCAGGATGCTGCGAACCGAGCTTATCGAAAGTGATCTCACATTTGCTTACATTATAGGACACTTCCGGCTGAATGAAATGCTTCTTCATGTTGATGCGCATAAAGAGGGCGCCGAAATAACCTATCTTGTAGTTATTCTGCACCTCATCGATAGTTACATCCTTAATTTTCAGTTCAGACACCATGAACATGGAAGAGTTGAATCCCGCCTTGATACCGATATTTATTTTTTTTGTATTGGGGCGGTCTACTTTTTCTGCGTTATAGTTCTGGCCGACAGCCGTGCAGGCTATGGCTAACAAACCGGGAAGGATGAATTTACGCAGCATATTCATGGCAATATCGCACTTTTTATGATTTCTTCTTTTCTACACTCCAACCGAATTTACCGATTTTCTCTCCCAGATTATAATATCCTCCGTGCACATATACCAGCGGATTGGCTTCGGCCAGTTCCAGCTTTCCGGTTTCAGGATTCAGGTTCCGGTCGTCCGCACGCACATTTACTACGTCAGCGATAAACATATCGTGTGAGCCGAGAGAGATGATTTCTTTCACACGGCATTCAATGCAAAGAGGAGATTCTTCAATCAACGGAGCACTGACCACCGTACACTGTCCGGGTGTCAGCTTCATCTCATCAAATTTATGATAATCACGTCCCGAACGAACTCCGCACCAGTCGGTGGCAAAAGCCATATCTTTCGTTGTCAGGTTGATGACAAACTCCATATTTTTTTTGATAATGTCATAAGAATGGCGTTCCGGACGTACGGATATATAACACATGGGCGGGTTTGTACAAATCGTACCCGTCCATGCTACTGTGAACATATTATATTCGCTTTCTTCTTTTCCGCAGCTGACCAGTACAGCCGGCAGCGGATAGATCATCGTTCCTGGTTTCCAGTCCTGTTTCATAGGCCTATACGTTTATTCAGAGGATTGTAATCTCTTCACGTTTCTGCTCTTTCTCGCAATAATGGCACTTTACGATACAATTATCCTTGTCTATCACATGAAAGATAGTGGCCATCGGTTCGTTGTTGGTGATACATTTCGGATTGGCACATTTCACGATGCCCCGAAGTTCATCCGGCATTTTCACCTCTTTCTTTTCCACTACTTCGTAATCGCGGATGATATTCAGCTTGACGTGCGGGGCAACTACTGAAATACGGTTAATCTCTTCGTCGCAGAAGAATTTATCTGCAATCTTGATGATCCCTTTTTTACCCAGCTTCTTGCTGTCGAGGTTGAATCCGATAGTGATATTGCTAGTCATCTGTTCCACACCGAGCAGTTGCACTACGGTAAAGAGCTTTTCGGATGGTATATGGTCAATCACTGTCCCGTTTTTCAGGGCAGCTACTTGCAATTCTTGTTTATTTTCGCTCATAATAAAATATCGTTTTTAACGTCATCTAATGTGATACCTAATACATCGCAAAGGATTGCTTCGCGGGCATACAGACCGTTTTGTGCCTGTTGGAAATAATATGCTTTCGGATTGTCATCCACATCGTAAGCAATTTCGTTGACACGGGGAAGCGGGTGCAGGATACGCAGGTTCGGACGTGTGTTCTCCAGCATTTTATTACGGAGAATATATACATTCTTCACCCGTTCATATTCCATCAGGTCGGTGAAACGTTCGCGTTGCACACGGGTCATGTACAGAATATCGGCGTCAGCGATAATCTCTTCGGTAAAATCCGTATGTTCAACGTATTTTATTTGGTGCGTTTTACAGTAAAGTTTGTATTCTTGCGGCATTTTCAGCTCTTCGGGAGCGATGAAGTGGAAAGTTGGATTGAAGTGTCGCATCGCCATCAGCAAAGAATGTACGGTGCGGCCGTATTTCAAGTCACCCACCAGGAAAATGTTCAGATTTTCCAGCGTTCCTTGTGTCTTGTAGATAGAGTAGAGATCGAGCATCGTCTGCGACGGGTGCTGGTTGGCTCCGTCACCTGCGTTGACAATGGGCACCGGGGCTACTTCGCTGGCATACCGTGCAGCTCCTTCGAGATGATGCCGCATGACGATAATATCTGCATAGTTGCTCACCATCATGATCGTGTCTTTAAGTGTTTCCCCTTTGGAAGAGCTGGTAGCTTTGGGGTCAGAGAATCCGATTACTCGTGCACCGAGACGGTTGGCAGCTGTTTCAAAACTCAAGCGGGTACGGGTGGAAGGTTCAAAGAACAGGGTTGCTACAACCTTTCCTTGTAATAACCGGCGATTGGGGTTCATTTCAAACTGCTTCGCCATTTCGAGCATGTAGAGGATTTTTTCTTTAGAATGTTCGGCAATGGTTACTAAACTTCTGTTTTCCATTTTGTTATCTTTTATGTGGATAGAACTTGTTTTACCGGAGCGTAAAGGTACGAAGAATTTGTGAAAAGCACAGATTTTTCGTACCTTTTTTATCAGCTTTTAATCAGTCGGTTTATTTCCGTCCGCTAGCTAACGCTGCAATGATATATTTCCCCGGTGCTCCGATTTTACTCCAAGCCGTATTGGAGAGCAGTTTCCACACCTGGGTGCCTTTCCTGCCATAGTCCGATAGCCGGAGAATCGTCTGTTTCTCTTTTGGGTCAGTCACTTTATGGTTGTCCAGGCTCTCCATCAATCCTGCTATGTTGTGTGTAGCCAGATTGTAGGCATACCCCGGAATTTCAATCGAAGCATCGTTAATTTCTTCTTCTTCAGAATTTAGTTTAGTTTCCTTTAGTTTAGTTTGTCGGGAAATGTCTGCATTTTCTTGACTCACCTCCTCTTGAGTTTCAAAAATGTCTGCATTTTCCGCGTTCAACTCTTCTTTTTGCATCCCTTTTTTCTTCTTGGTCTCTAATAAATAAGGTAGTTGGGAGAAGTCAATTTTCCTTCGTGTAGTAGCTTCAAACCACACCCTTTGAATCTGTTCCGAAGTGAGTATGCCGTATTTTTCGTAGGTTCCCTTATGGAAAAATCCTTTTTCTAATAGCAGGTCAACAATCTTTTCCATCATATCTTCTTTGATCCCGCCGCCTACTTTGCGGACAAAAATCAGGTTTTGTTCCTTTCCCCAAGAGATGTAATATCCTTCTTTGTATATTTTACAAAGCAATCGCATGACAATGTAAGAAGCTAATACTCCAAATTTAGCTTCTAATAATTCCATCACTTCTTCGTCAAAAAAGTTTGCCGGTGTCGGGAAGTAAGGTATCCCTTTATTAATCATATTCATAGTTCAATATTTTTCATTATAAAATTACACAATAGCTTTCCATTCTATCAGGTTTCCGATCATAAATCTTCTCCATCCTTTTTGTTCTTCACTCCAATAGATAACAGACTCCTGTATTGCTGTAATTTTGAAATCCCGATGAAAGAATTTTTCGTATCCTACCAATGTTCCTTTTTCTAAACAAAATGTTCCGTCTTGCTTACGGAAAGCTATCATTGCATTCCCATATAGCATGCGTTCTATTAATTTGATGCACTTCTGTACTATTTTCTCCGCACATTTTTCCGAAATTCCTTTTTCAGCAGTAATACGTTTTTTCCATACTAATTTGCAAGCTGTCAACTTGTCTTTTTCCATTTTTCTTTTCATTCCTTAGTTGTTTTAATTGAAAAAAATATTGATAATTGTAAATGCAAATTTCTTCTTGGGGATAGTGACGGTATGTTGTTGTCATAGCGTCATTATCTTTCCATTATGGTGACGCTATTTCATTGTGATAGCGTCACCATTTTTCTGAAGAAACTAGTCTTGTTTCTAGTCGACTGAAAACGACGTCAAAAGTAGGTCTTACATTTGGCCTGTACAATTATTTTTTCTTAGTACTTGCTTTTGACTTTTTCAGCCTGTTCTTTTTTTTCCTTTTTTTCTTTCATATACTCTTCTTCGACAGGCTTTTTCAATGCTGCCAATTCTGCGTGTATACTGCTAAATTCCATTAACTTATAGCCGCCGTGTTTGTGAATGTATAATATTTTTTGGTCATAGATATATTGGGCCAAATTTATCAGCTTTTTTTTCTTGGGATGGTGGAAATGTCCATCAATAAAGATTTTTAAAAGCACAGTCAAATAAAGGCGGATATCTCCATCGATTGCTATTCTGTTATCTAGCTCTTCTTTACTGATGATTTCTTCCTTTGAATGCTTTTCAGAGGCTTTTTTCTTTGTTTGAACATTTCTTTTTGTTTCGTCACTTTTGTTACTTTTTTTAGATTTTTTACTGCTCATGATTAATTAATTTTTGCAATATTAATAAATGTTAATTAGGTGATAATATCTGGAAAGTGAAATTGAACGTGCAAAAAGATTTGTTCTTTTGTCGCTTGCCAAATAGTATATATATAAAATAACTAGTGATGCAAATGATGAATAAAAATGGATTTAGTCGATGTGGTGAGAACTACATCAATCGTTTACGAAAGGAGGGGCGCTATTCTACTGCGCACGTCTATAAGAATGCCCTTTATTCTTTCAGTAAGTTTTGCGGTATGTTGAATATGTCGTTCAGACAGGTCACCAAAGAACGTTTACGACGTTATGGTCAGTATCTTTATGAGTGTGGTTTGAAGCCCAATACGATTTCTACGTATATGCGTATGCTTCGTAGTATTTACAATCGGGGAGTGGAAGCGGGTAGTGCCCCCTATGTTCCCCGATTATTTCATGATGTTTATACAGGCGTGGATGTCCGGCAAAAGAAAGCTTTGCCTGCCGGTGAATTGCATAAACTTCTGTATGAAGATCCCAAATCGGAGCGTTTACGTCGTACACAAACTATTGCCGCCCTGATGTTCCAGTTTGGTGGAATGTCATTTGCTGATTTAGCTCATCTGGAAAAATCTGCTTTAGATCAGAGTGTATTACGTTATAATCGAATCAAGACGAAAACTCCCATGAGCGTGGAAGTGCTTGATACTGCCAGGGGAATGATTAATCAACTCCGGAATAATCAGGAACCCATTCCTGATTGTCCTGACTATCTGTTCGATATACTTTGCGGTAACAAGAAACGGAAGGATGAAAGGGCATACCGTGAATATCAGTCGGCTCTTCGGAGATTCAATAATCGTTTGAAGGATTTGGCGAGAGCTCTACGTTTGAATTCTCCCGTTTCTTCTTACACACTTCGCCATTCCTGGGCAACGACAGCCAAGTATCGTGGAGTGCCAATTGAAATGATTAGTGAATCATTGGGACATAAATCTATAAAAACCACACAAATCTATTTAAAAGGTTTTGAGCTAAGAGAACGTACAGAGGTAAATAAAGGGAATTTATCTTACATTAGAAACTATCGTTTAGGTAGATAATTGACGATAAAGTATTAGAAATCAAGGGCGAAATGTTTCTGTTACTTCTTAGGTAACGGATAAGGTACTCATTCACAGGAAAACAGATGAAAACAGAAAAACATGGACAAGAACCGCCTACAGCAATGTTTTTCTAACCTACGCGAAGGGAAAAGCATCTTTGAAAACAGAATATAGGAATATCGGGCATGATAAAACAAAACCATCATGTCCTGATATATTTTTGTTGCATATTTCAACAAATCAGAAAAAAAAGAAGATTTTACTTGTTTACTATTTGTATTTTTGCATATCTTTGCACCGAATAATTATCCGTTACCTAAGAAGTAACGGAAACTTAAGGGGTAAAAAAGTATGATTCTAACGAAAGAAACTTTAAGTGCTGGGCCTAAAATTGGGACAGGGGAAGGCGTAGCACACTCTAAACGCTGGTATGTCGCTCTGGTTCGTATGCATCATGAGAAGAAGGTAGCCGAACGTTTAGACAAAATGGGGATTGAAAATTTTGTACCGGTCCAGCAAGAAGTACATCAATGGAGCGACCGCCGTAAAGTGGTTGAATCCGTGTTGCTTCCCATGATGGTTTTTGTATATGCTGATCCTAAAGAACGTAAAGAGGTTCTTTCCTTTTCTACCGTTAGTCGGTATATGGTAATGCGTGGTGAGAGCAGTCCGACTATCATTCCTGATGAACAAATGGCCCGTTTCCGTTTTATGCTCGATTATTCCGAAGAGGCAATCTGTATGAATAGCGCTCCTTTGGCACGTGGTGAAAAAGTACGTGTTGTCAAAGGTCCTTTGACTGGTCTTGTAGGAGAGCTTGTTATGGTGGATGGCAGGAGTAAGATTGCTGTCCGGTTAAATATGCTGGGGTGTGCTTGTGCGGATATGCCGGTTGGGTATGTGGAACCGATTACATATTAAACAGTTTTTCTCTCTAAAGCGTAGTTGACACAATAAATGAAAAGACTGGTAGTAGCGAATTCCATACTTTATTTTTGGGGGAGGGGAGGACATAAATCTTTAAACTGAGATAACTGGATGGAAAATACTTATAAGTCAATTTTAAAGTCCTCTGGGCTTATAGCTTATGTTCAAATATTCCAAATGGCATTGGGATTAGTTCGGAATAAAGTTGTTGCTTTAGTCTTAGGAGCTTCAGGATTTGGTATATGGGGACTTTTTAATACTTTTATGGAAATGGTTACAACCTTTTCTACATTGGGTATTGATCAAAGTGGTGTAAGGGATATAGCCCAAAAAAGTGAAGATAGTCTAACTGTAGCCAAGTGTATATATGTTTTTAGAATAATGATATTAGTAATGTCTTCGATTCTATGTATTTGTGTCATAATATGTTCTGAAAAAATTAGTCTTTTTCTTTTTAATACAGATAAATATAGATGGGGTGTTGTAGCCTTGTCTTTTGTACTAATATTTAGGGGGATTAGTCGTGGAAATATATCCATATTAAATGGGTTGAGACATCTTAAAGAACTTGCAATTAGCCAGATATATGGAACAATTTTGGGGAGTTGTATTACAGTAGCATTAGTGTTAATTTGGGGTGAGCCCTCTATTCCTTGGGCTTTATTATTTATCGGTATAACATTAGCTTTTTCAACGACTTTTTATGTAAGAAAAATCCATATCTTAAAAGTAAAACTTACTTGGTTTGAATTTAAAACAATAGCTAAACCTCTTTTTTTGTTAGGATTAAGTTTTAGTTTTTCAGGTTTTATTTCGACTGTTATGACACTTCTTTCACGTTCATATTTAAGTAATCATTTTGAACTAAAAGCTGTAGGAATTTATCAAGCTAGTTGGACGATTTCCAATTTGTATATAGGTATTATTTTGACAGCTATGGGAGTAGACTTTATGCCGAGATTAATGAAAGTTATAGGTAATAAAGAGGAAGTTAATAAGATGATCAATCAGCAATTAGAGACAGGAATTTTGTTGTCCAGTATAGGTGTTGTTAGCATTTTGTTATTTTCTGATTTATTCTTGTATTTGCTTTATTCTAAGGAATTTGAATCTGGTTCTGAAATAATTCGTTGGCAAGTATTGGGAGTAATGATGCGCATATTTGCATTTCCATTTAGTTATTCAATAGCAGCAAAGGGGAAGGCATTACTTTATGCAATTTCTCAATTTGTTTTTTGGACATTAGATTATTTGTTATTGATATTTTTTGCTAGTTATTTTGGATTTGAAGGATTAGGAGTTAATTATGTCGTTGCGTACAGTGTCTTCTTATCTATAGTTTTCCTCTCGTGTAAAAGATTATTTGATTTCAATTTGTCTTCAATGGTCGTGCGATTGATCGTGAAAACGTGTGTGTTTATTCTAATTGCTTGGTTCTCTATTTATTTTGTATCTGGAATTAAACTGTATGTGATTGCTTTTATTGAAATTGTTGGCCTGTTATGGTTTGTGAATACATATATGCGTAAAAGGATGGATATAGACTTGTGCTCAATACTTATTAAAAAACTTCGTAAGAATGATTAAAATAAAGTTGGCAAAACGCTCGGATTGCACTGGATGTATGGCTTGTGTAGATAGTTGTAGTAGAAGTGCTATTTCATCAATTGTCGAAAAAGACGGCCATCGATATCCTATAATTAACTATGATCTATGCGTTCGTTGTGGAGTTTGTATGAAAAAGTGTCCAGAGCTTAGTCATTTTAATTATGTAGAAGATATAAAAGCTTTGCCATATTTATCATGGGCTAAGGATGATAAGATAAGACTTCGTGGGGCTTCAGGGGGAATTTTTGGCGCTATTGCTACATATGTATTGGCTCAAAATGGATTTGTTTGTGGATGCACAATGGATGGAATGTGTGCCAAACATATTATCATCAACAATGTGTCACAATTACCAGATATTCAAGGATCAAAGTATATACATAGTGATATGTCTGGTATATATAGAGAATTGAAAATAGTTCTTAAAACAGGACGTTGGGTGTTGTATTGTGGAACTCGATGTCAGGTCGCAGGTTTGCTTTCTTTTTTATGTAAGATTCCAGAGAATTTAATAACCATTGATTTGGTATGTAATGGTGTGCCTTCAGTAAATCTTCTCAAATATTATGAAGACTATAAAACAATAAAATCATTTAGGAATAAAGAGGAAGGCTGGAAACATGGATCTAAGTTAACATTTGTTGATAAACAAGGGAATTTAATAGTAGGCGATAAAGACGCAGATATCCAGGAAAATGGGTTCTTGCAAGGTATGACTAATAGAAGTTCTTGCTATGATTGTCATTATGCTTATCCTCATACAAAGGCTGATATGACTATTATGGATTATTGGGGTGAAAAGGATTATCCTGAAGAACATTTTAAGGGGATTAGTTGTGTTATACTTAATACATCAAAAGGAAAAGAAATAGCAGAACGTTCCAACGTAGTTCTAATAGAAAGTAAATGGGAGAAATGTTTACCTTATAACCCGAGAATCGGTGTAGGTTATAAACCCTTTTGTCGCCATACAATAGAGAGAATGATTATGCCTTACGCATTTCAGCATTTCTCAAAAGAAACAATAAAAAAAATTTATGTTAGAAAGATAAATAGTTTCAATCCTGTTTGGTTGGGAGTGAAAATTGTTAGATTAATGCATTATAAATTAATATTAAATTATCAAAGATTTCAAATACGTAAACTAATAAAACGATTGAAATGAAAATAGCGATTCTTACTTTCTCAAAAGTGAATAATTATGGTGCAACATTACAATGTTATGCTTTGTCGACAATCCTTCGAAGGTTAGGACATGAAGTGGTGCTTTTGGATTATCAATTACCAAGATCAAAGTCATTGAATCCTATTTATAGATTTCATCAGTTTGTTCAAAAAATACTATTTGAAAAGTTTCGTAATAGATATTTGCCACCTTTTTCTATTCCTTTAAAGAGCAAAAGCGACTTGCAGAAATTATATCCAAAAGCAGATCTATATGTAGTGGGGAGTGATCAAGTATGGAATCCTAATATAACCCGAGATGCTGGTGTTGGTGTTTATTTCTTCGATTTTCTTCCAGACAATGTGAGGAGAATTGCATATGCAGCTAGTTTCGGAGTGAGTCAGACGGATGTGTTTGGAGAATATTCTCAAGTATCTTCTCTTCTCAAAAAATTTAATTCAATAGGGGTCAGAGAGATTTCTGGTATATCTATTTGTCAAACTTTAGCAAATAGGGACGCCACTCTTGTGGTAGATCCAACATTACTTTTAGGTGATTATTCCATTTTTTTAAAGAAAGAAAAACCAAAAGGGGTATGTTTATTCAACTTTCAAAATAATCCTTATTTTTATGATGCTGCAAATTTCTTTGCAGAACAATTAGACACCTCCGCTTTAATATTAGCTTCTTATAAAAGAAAACGAGGGCTTAGAAATAAATTATTTGTAACAGTAGAAGAATGGCTAAATAGTATTGGCAACTCTGAATTTGTTGTCACAGATTCATTTCATGCAACAGTTTTCTCTATATTGCTTCATCGTAGATTTGCCACATTTATTATGCCTGGCAAGTCTGATAGGGTAGCTACTCTTTTGAGAAAATTAGGTTTAACATCTCGTTTGATAAAAGATGAACAAGATTATATTCAGCGAAGAGAAGAAATCTTGAATGAGGAAATAAATTATAATGAAGTAGAGAGGAAGCTGTCTGAAATGAGAGAAGTTTCAATGACCTTTCTTGTGAATGCTATAGGCTGATGGATATCATTATTTTGTTTATCGGATTTGTTTTCTTAGCAAAAAGGAAGTACGATTGGGTTATTTTTATCATTTTACTTCTATCGTCTAACTATATGCAGATGAGACTACCTCTTGAATTTATACGACCTACATTCCCTTTTCCTCATCAAATATTGGATACATCTTTGTTGTTGTATTTATGTCTATATTTCAAGGTGATTTCTAATAGAAAAATGGATATCAGGTTATCACAAACAATAGGAGTTGTTTTATTGTTTTTCTACTTTCTCATAGCCGCCATTATGGATGTATCTCGAAATGTTGAAATATCTGATATTTTGTTCTATTTACGAGGCTATTTACTTTTAACTTTTATATTTATAGCAGGTTCTTTTTCATATGATGTCATACTCAAAGTTCTCAAAAAGGTATATTATGCAACAGCAACTATTTGTTTGATTATCTTGTTTCAACGTTTTACTAACATTGAACTAATACCATTTATTCCAATAAATTTAGAACGAGGAGTAAAGGCTCCAATATTTGCGATTTTTTGCAGCTTTCTCTCATTGATAAATGTTTTTAAGGTATCGCGTCCTAAACAGATCGCTCATGTGATTGTATTTCTTCTTCCTATTTTGTTAAACTCTAAGATGACTTATTTACTATCAATTGTCTTGATATATGTTTTATACTTAATTATAAAAAATGGTGTAAATGTGGTGAAAAGCATTACATATATAGTTCTTGTTATGATATTTCTCAATATTGTGCTTGTCCTTTTTCCTACAATATCAGAACGAATAATGGAAATTCAAGGAAACCTTTCAACGATTGGAACAGAAAATGCAGGTGATAATTTTTCTTTCCGTATGGCACATGCTTATGAACGACTGATGTATGTATTGAATGGAGGATTTTTTGAATGGTTCCATGGGGTGGGTTTTATTAATGAAAGAAATTTTAAAAGTGGTATATTTACTATAGGTCTGCTTAATGAAGAACATAACATCATTCAGCTAGATACAGGTGATATTGCTTGGTCGATATTATTTGTTCGGTTTGGTATTGTTGGTACTTTAATTTTCATATTTTTCTTGTTGCGTCTTATTATACAGTTACTTAAATTATATGGCGTTTGTAAATTGTTTGGCTGTTACTTATTAGTGGCTTTGTTTTTCCAATCATTAGGGAATGCTGTTCTTGTAGATGGATTCTTTTATATTCTTCCTTTATTGTTTTTAGGGTGTAAAAAGAACAGTGCCTTGCTGGTTTTAAATTCTGCAAATAAATAATTATGAAAATCATACATGTAATATTTTCTCTTGATTACGGTGGTGCTGAGACTATGCTTGTGGATACGATGAATGGGCAAGTGGATTTTGCTACAGTTCATCTTATGGTACTTAATAATGTGGTGAACCCGCACTTGAGAGACACCATTGATAGAAGGGTTAGAATTCATATTATGGGTAGAAATGAAGGCAGTCAGAGCCCTTTTCCAATTATGCGTTTTATATATGAATTATATATGATAGGACCGGATATAATTCATTGTCATAATGCCCAACTTACAAAGTTACTAATTTATCCTTTTGCGAAAAAATATTTTACGATGCACTCGTCTACAAAGATTGTATCATGGCCGATTAGATTATTGAAAAAGTACGATAAGCTGATTGCTATTTCAGATTTTGTTAAAAAAGATTTGAATGATGCTGGTTTTGGTAATGTTGAAACTATTTATAACAGTATTGATGTGGAGGCCATTTCTAGTAAAGCAAATTATCAATATGATAATAAAAATCAATCTTTTCAAATTGTGCAGGTAGCACGTTTAGAACATGAGATTAAAGGACAACATCTCCTTCTTAGGGCTTTGGCTTTGCTTTTAAAACAAGGACTAAATGTTGAAGTGAGTTTGATTGGCGTGGGAAATTCAAAAGTGTATTTGGAAAAGCTTTCTAATGATTTGGGGATTTCTACTCATGTTCATTTTCTTGGATTAAAAGATAGGGCTTATATTTATTCTCATTTGTGCGATTATCATTTGATGGTTCATGCTTCTTTGTGTGAAGGTTTTGGATTAACTGTTGCTGAAGGAATGGTAGCAGGTTTGCCAGTAGTTGTGTCAAAGAATGACGGACCAGCTGAAGTCATAGGCTATGGAAAATATGGGTATATGTGTGAAAAAGGAAATGTGGATAGTTTGTACAATGTAATTTGGAGAATAGTTAATAACTACGAGGCTAACAAAGAGTTTTATTTGAGGGCAAAAACATTTGCCCAAAATAGGTATTCACTAAAACAAATGATGAATAATTTATTCAAAGTATATAATGATTGATATGATAAGATCTATTTTAACTAAATTAAAGATGCGGCTACGGGGGGAGATACCTACAGAAACTTATGTGAAAAATGGTATGAGAATAGGCCGCAATTTTCATAGATTACCTAATTGTACTTTTGATATTTCTCATTGTTGGCTCATTTCTATTGGAGATAATGTAACTTGTGCTCCGGGTGTCCGTATTATAGCACACGATGCTTCTACTTGTTTGATTTTTAATAATATAACATCCGGAGGGGGCGAAAAGATTATGTAAAATATCTCCAATAACTATTGGTAATAATGTTTTTATCGGAGCTGGAAGTATAGTTCTTTGTGGAGTTCATATTGGTAATAATGTGGTTATTGGAGCAGGAGCAGTAGTGACAAAATCTATTCCTGACAATAGTGTGGCTTGCGGAAACCCTGCTACAGTAGTTGCTTCTTATGAGGGATTTGTGGAGAAACATCTGAAATATCAAAGTGAAAAGCCTTGTTTTTCTAAAGAATACACGATACATAAAGGTGTTTCTATATGGAAAAAGCAAGAGATGAGAGAGGCTCTGAATCAATACGGTTTTGGATATGTTGAATAGATAACAGAAAGTTATTTAGTCCGCCTAAACTATGTTTTTACTGTGATTTTAGATTATTATAGGAAACAATATGAGCACAGAGAATATTTTAAGGTTACCATTATTGGCTATTGTATTGTGCATGGCGGGATGAATGAATATTTAGTAGCATGGGGAAATAGAGAAAAAATAAATCGAGCAATTGAATGATTGATGAATAATGCTAAAAAGAGAATGGAGATAGGACGAATATCACAAAGTTTGTCAAAAGAATATTTGTTGATTCAAATGAAGAATATTTTTCTTTCTTATGAGATTGCTTGTTGAATATGATAAAATTAGATTTATGAAAATATTATATTTTGGTCCAATTTCAAAAAAAGGACAGGCGAGTATAGGAGGATATGAAGCTGCTAATAGAAAGAATATAGATAGTTTGTTGAAAAGGGGTGTTGAAGTAGTAGAGTTCCCTAATCCGGTTATTAATAGACATTTGGGAAACTTTGGGAAAATAGCATATATAAAGTTATTTTTTTTGCCATTGAGCCTTTGGAAGTATCGTCATGAGAAAGATGTGATATTGCATATAACTCCATTGTATGGTAATCTGTTGGTTCCGGCATTATTTACAGTGTTTGTAGCTAAGAAACTTAGTATTCCAGTATTAGTTGATATTCGTGCTGGTTCATTAATATATTATTACCAGACTAAGGGGAAGAAATATCAGCGTCAAATGAAAGAGATGTTGGATAGAGCAGACATGTTAACAGTTGAAGGTTCAGTATATATCCAACAGATAAAAAGTGTAATTGGTGTAGATAAACCTACCTATTACTTTCCTAATCTTGCTAATGTTTCCAATTTTCCAGTTATAAACAAGCCGAAGGATAAATTTAATATTCTGTATTTTGGACGATTGACAAAAGCTAAAGGGATAGATATTGTGATTAATACAATTAAAATGCTTGATGATAGGTTCAAACTGTATGTTGCAGGTGCATTTGGCAGCGATTGCAATAAAGGAATGTTAAATGATAACAAGATTGCCTATTTGGGTTTTTTGCCCCCCTCTGAACTTCAACAGATTTTGTCAGATATGCATTTCTTTATTTTTCCAACTAGGCATATTGGTGAAGGGCAGTCAAATTCTCTGATAGAAGCGATGTCTGCAGGACTAATACCAGTCGTGTCTGCACAAGGATTTAATGAAGAAGTTACCGGAAATCATGGATTTGTAATACCATTAGATGGAACTGCTGTAGATTATAAAAATGCTATTTTGAAATTAGTATCTGGTGATATTGCAAAGATGAGTGCGGCTTGTCAGAATCATATTCGTGAACATCATAATGTAGATGTGGAAATAACAAAGTTGATAACGATTTATAGGAGATTGCTATGTCAGTGATATTCTGTGGTGATTTGGTCCTTCCATATCATACAGATGTGGATTATAGCGCGATACTACCTTTGTTTAAGAATCATAGAACGATTGTCAATTTCGAAGGTTCTATTTTAAAAGACGAAAAAGAAACAACGCTTTACAGATGGAATGATAAGTTTTCGTTGTACTCTTGTCCTAAAGTGCTGAACGTGCTTAAGGATTTAAATGTTGAAGTCGTTTCACTTTGTAATAATCATATACTGGATTATCAACATGATATAAATGAAACTATCGATATACTTAAGAAGTACAACATAGAATCATGGGGTTTAAAAAATCACGATGTATGGAAGAGTAAATTAAATGGTAAGCCTTTGTTTGTGATTACGTTTGCGACATTTTCCAATGAGCACAGTTTGCCATTATTTTCTCCATTAAAAGTTATTGAAGAAATAAAAGAAATCAGACAGCAGAATAAAGATAGTTACATTGTTGTCTTTCCTCATTGGGGCATTGAGAAATTTTACTATCCAGAACCGGCTGACAGGAGTTTGGCTCATAGGATGATAGATGCGGGAGTAGACCTGATTGTAGGGCATCACCCCCATGTAATACAACCTATTGAAATATATAAAGGGAAACATATATTCTATTCTCTGGGCAATTTTATATTGCCGCAGACTTTTTATGCAGATAAGAAACTTGTGTATAGACAACAGGAAGTGAAGAATGAATTTATCGTAAAATGGGATGGAATGAATGTCAATATATATTCTCTTTATTTTGATGTGGAAAATAATGTATTGCGTCCGAATTTAGACTATGATATACAAAAGGATTATAGCTTGTTTGCTACTGAGTATGATTGGTGGACATATTGTAGGGTGTTTTGCTCGAAATCTTCTCTTTTGAATATAGCTTTTCGTACTAGATTTTTTACCAATGATTTTGGAGAACGAATTAATTGGATACAGCGGAACCTATTTCGAATAATAAGGAAAGTGATGATTAGAATGGGGATTCACAATCCCTATTAAAAATAGCAAAAAATGAGAAAATACATAAAGGAATCCTTGAAGTATCTTTTGCGTACTCGTCTATTTATTCATAAATATATGGATGAAATTGATGCTATGTATGACATGACACCAGAAGAGCTGAGAAGGAGGAACGAGAGGCGGTTCTTGGAAATATTCAGAAAAGTGTATTTTAGATCTGAATATTATCGGAGGTTATGCCTTGCAAAAGGTGTTAAGTCAGCCGACGAAATACAACATCTGGAAGATATAATAAAATTACCGATTCTTACTAAAGATATGTTGAAAGCTCATGGTAAGGAGTTACTGACTCGTTCAAAACGAGGATTGATGAAGAATCATACAAGCGGAACAACGGGAACCCCGCTCACCGTGTTTCAAGATTGGGCATCGGTATGGCGAGAACAGGCTTATTTTGTTTGTTATCGGAAACGTTGTGGGTATAACTATGGTGAACCAATGGTTTCTTTGCGTGGGAACTTGGGGAGAAGTGATATATCGCTTAAAGTACATGTGAGTAATACGCTTTTTCTTTCCAGTTATAACATAAATGAACATACGGCAATGACTTATTATCAATTGATAAAGCAACATCATGCCAAAGCGATAGAAGGATATCCAAGTTCACTTTATAATTTAGCTCTTGTCTTACATGATAAGGGATTAGAATGTCATATTCCGGTAGCATTTACTTCTTCGGAGACATTGCATGATTATCAGCGGATGTTGATTGAAAAGGTGTTCAATACTCAAATTTATGATCATTATGGTACTACGGAGCGAACGATCCGCTTAGAGGAATCTTTTGATCATGACGGATATTTTGAAGATCCCGGTTATGGTATAGAAGAATATTATGATGATTATGTGATTTCAACATCGCTTATTAATGATGTGTTTCCACTCATACGATATAAAACAACAGATTGTATTGTTCCAAAGCAAGATTGCTTTCCATTACATTCGTATGATGCAACGATAGAAAGTATTGAAGGGCGTGCTGCATCCAATATTGTTGGTAAGGATGGAACCCGTTATAGTGATGCTGCTCTTACGTTTATTTTTAAGGATGTGTCGAATGTCAGAAAGGCACAGTTTATTCAGAATGAACTTGGAAAAGTTACATTGAATATTGTGCCAGATAGGGATTTTAAACAATCGGAACAGAATATAATCCTTAGTCTGATAGATGAAAAAATGGGTTTAAGAAATATAGATGTGGATATCCAACTTATCAATGAGGCTGAGTTGAAATATACAAAACGCAATAAACTAGCTTTAGTCATTAGTAATTTATAAATCTCAATTCAAATAATCATGAACATTAGTATTTTTGGTCTCGGCTACGTAGGATGCGTAGGCGCGGCATGTTGTGCCAAGCTTGGTCACAAGGTGATTGGTGTGGACGTAAACGAGAACAAGGTCCGTCTGATGAACGAGGGTAAACCTACCATTATTGAGGAAGGCATTGCCGAATTGTGTAAGGAAGCCCACGACAAAGGATTGATGTCGGCTACAACTGTAGCTGCTGAAGCTGTTGCTCAAACAGAGGTGTCGTTTATTGTAGTGGGTACCCCTTCAAGCAAAGAAGGACATTTAAACCTAAATTATATCTATACAGTGGCTGGACGTATTGGTAAGGCTTTGAAGGAGAAGTTTGCTAGTGAAAACGCCCCTAAAAATATGCACTTGATTGCTATTCGTTCTACTGTACTTCCGGGAACAAACCAAAAGGTGGGTGAGATTATCGAACAGGAAAGTGGTTTAAAAAGGGGAGTACACTTCACTGTAGTGAGCAATCCAGAGTTTCTGCGTGAGGGGACGAGTGTGGAGGACTACTTTAACCCGCCGTTGACTTTGATTGGCACTGACTCTGAATACGCGGAGCAAGTGTTCCGTGAAATGTATAAAGATATTCACGCTGAGTTTATTTGCACTGATATAAAGGTGGCTGAGATGATGAAGTATGTCAACAATACATATCATGCTTTGAAAATTGTGTTTGGTAATGAGGTGGGTAATATCTGTAAAGGACTGGATATTGATTCACATAAGGTGATGGAGATTTTTTGCAAAGATAAACAGTTGAATATTTCTCCATATTATTTTAAACCGGGATTTGCGTATGGTGGCTCTTGTCTGCCGAAGGATATGAAGGCGTTGAAGACACTAGCGCATGATTTGTATGTGGATGTGCCTGTTATTAACAGTATTTTCCAAAGCAACGAGATACAGAAGCGCAATGCTGTGCAGACGATTATGAGCAAAGGACACCGTAATATTGGTATCTTGGGACTGAGTTTCAAGGCGGGCACCGATGATTTGCGATGCTCTCCTATCGTGGATGTGGTGGAGAACTTACTGGGGAAGGGGTTCAATATCCGTATTTACGATCGTAATGTAAAAGTGAGTGAATTGACTGGTACAAACAAGGACTTTATTATGGCAAAAATTCCGCATTTGCAGCATTTTGTAACAGATGACTTGGATGTTGTGTGCAGAAACAGTGATGTATTGGTAGTCACTAATAAAGAGAAGGATTTTGCAGATGTGTTGAAAAATTATCCGCATAAGATTATAATTGACTTGGTACGCCAATGGAAAGAGGTGGATTACAATGGTCAATATGAAGGTCTTTCTTGGGGTAATATTAATACTAATGAGGGACAGAATATGGAGTATGTGGAGGATTTTAAACAGACTGAGTTTTAAATGAGCAAATGGGCTTGGTATGTGAATCGCCTGAAAGCTATGAACCTGCAGGAGGTAATCTGGAGGTTGGAGCAGAAAAAGATTCAAATGAAAGAGAAAAGAAGATTTAGTGGTTGTAAGGTGGCTGTGTCTTCTTTTCGCTTCAACAAGGCGCTGGAAAAATTGAGGTTTGACTGTGATGCACTGGGGATTTACTTTGGTAATCGTAATTATAGTGTGAATACTTCCATTCATCTGCTCGGTGGGTATGATTATAACTATTATAAGAAGGATTGGGCCGCCGGTTTTCAAACGAAGAATTGCTGGGATGGCGAGTTTAGCTACTATCTGAACTATAAGCAACGAGATGATATTGGAGATGCACGTACCAATTGGGAACTGAACCGGCATTTTCAGTTTGCTTTGTTAGCAAAAGGCTATTTTGTGAGTGGTGATCGGCAGTATGCCGACTCGTTAGAGGAATTGTTTATCGATTGGAATGAGAAGAATAGTTTTTTACATGGTATTTCATGGACAAGCGCTATGGAGATTGCTATTCGCTGTATTCAGTGGACTATTGCTCTTAGTTTTCTTCAAAAAAAAGGTGATATTCTATATGGAGAATTGATGGAGAATATGGAGACGGGTATTGTAAACATGACGGATTATCTTTGCAATCACTACTCACGCTTTTCATCGGCTAATAATCATTTGTTAGTAGAAGCAGCTGCTATTGCTCTGTCAGGGTTTGTTTTTCATCATCAGGCGTGGCAGAAATTAGCTGTTGGCATACTGTCTGAGGAATTGCCAAAGCAAAATTATAAGGATGGCGTAAATAAGGAATTGTCTCTGCATTACCAGACATTTGGCATGGAGGCTTACGGTATCGTAGGGTGTTGTATGTTACATAATGGCGTATGTCTGCCTGATGGATGGAAAAAATGGTTAGGGAGGATGTGTGAGTTTGTAAGTCACTGTTGTTGGTGTGAACAGGCAGTATGTGAATTTGGAGATAATGATGAGGGGAAGATTGTGGACTTGGTTGGAGGACATACCGATCATTATAATTATGTGTTACAGTTGCTTTCATTAGTATTAGGGATGCGCTATCATAGTTTTGAAAAGGTGACCGAAAATGTAGGTTGGTGGTTTAGTTCTGAGTCGATTGACCGGATAAAATCTTTGCCTATATATGACAATTCTCGAAGCCGTTGCTTTAGTGAAGGTGGTAACTCTTTTTTGAGAAGTAGCGATGGAAGTATATTGATAGGTATCGACCATGCGGCACTGGGATTTGGCACTATTGCCGCTCATGGACATGCGGATGCACTGAGTTTTCAGATACTGAAAGACGGAAAAAGAATTTTCATCGATCCAGGTACTTATATCTACCATTGTCAGATAGAGGAAAGAAATATTTTCCGTCGGACTGATCACCACAATACGGTGATGATCAATGGGGAAGAGCAATCGCAGGTTTTGGGGGCTTTTCTTTGGGGTAAGAAGGCGGAAACGAAACTGTTGTCGTATTCGTTCCAAGAAGATGTAGACGAACTTACGGCTAGTGTCACAGGGTTGTGTAGAGTGGTGCACACGCGTACATTTCGTTTTGGACGATCTGAGGGGGTACTACTGATTAACGACCGTTTCGATAAAGATTGTGATTGGACGGCATCTTTCGTGATAGCAAGGGATTATGAACTATCGGTGTCAGAACGTAGGGTAACATGTGATGCATTTACATTGGAGTCGTGTGAAGGAGAAATACGAATAGAGGATATTTTTGTATCGGAGCAATATGGTATAAAAGAGAAATCCAAAGTAATCAGGATCAGAAGTCACTCGAAAAGTAACGATATCAAAATTAGTATCAATTTATTATAGAACATCATTATATCTTATGGATAGAAAAATTTTGATTGTCGTAGAGAACCTACCGGTTCCCTTCGATACACGTGTATGGCAGGAAGCTACTACACTGGCTGCAAACGGATACACTGTATCGGTGATTTGTCCTATTGGCAAAGGCTATGACAAAGAATATGAATTTTTACAAGGAGTACATGTTTATCGCCACAAATTGCCGAAAGATGGCAATGGGGCTTTGGGATATGCACGAGAATATGGGACTGCTCTGTGGCATGAATATCGTTTGGCTAGGAAGTGTTACAAAGAGGTTGGGTTTGATTGCATTCATGGCTGTAACCCGCCTGATGATATTTGGATGATTGCTCGTCTGTTTAAGAAAAAGGGAGTGGACTATATTTTCGATCATCACGACATTTGCCCAGAATTATATGAAGCAAAATTTGGAAAGACTACAGGTATGTTCTATAAAAGTCAGCTATGGCTGGAACGCCAGACTTACAAACATTGCAAATTTGCTTTTGTTACCAATGAAAGCTATAAGAAAATAGCCATTGAACGTGGGGGGATGAAAGCGGAAGATGTATTTGTTTTGCGTAGTGGTCCGAAACTGGAGCGGTTGAAGATACAAGAACCGAAATCAGAAATAAAACGTGGAAAGAAATTCATGGTGGGTTATCTGGGTGTGATTGGACAGCAGGAAGGCATTGAGTATTTACTGAAAGCTGCAAAATATATCAAAGAGTTACCAGGACGTAACGATGTGTTTTGGGGGATTGTTGGGGGCGGTCCCGACTTGGAACGTATGAAAAAGCTTTGTCATGAAATGGGACTCGATGATATTGTCGAATTTACAGGTCGCGTACCGGATCAGAAATTACTTGACTATCTGAATACTGCTGATGTGTGTGTTAACTGCGACGAGTACAATGCCATGAATGACAAGAGTACCATGAATAAGGTGCTTGAATATATGGCATTGGGTAAACCTTTAGTGCAGTTTGATCTGACTGAAGGTCGATATTCTGCACAAAATGCTTCACTTTATGCCGAGCACAACGATGCGAATGATATGGCAAGGAAAATTCTAGAATTGCTTGATAATCCAGAAAAACGTAAATGGATGGGTGAGTATGGGCGTAATCGTGTAATCAACGAATTGGGATGGGAACATACTAGTAAAGCTTTGCTTGAAGGATATGACAGATACTTTAGAAGTAGGGGGAAATAGAGATGATAAATGCGATAAGATTATATAGGATTGCCCGTTGGCTGTATTTGCATCATATTCCTTTTTTACCAAAATTATTGCAGCTTATCACTTTTCTAATGTATAACTGTTCTGTTAGTTATAAAATGTCAATTGGGAGAGGGAGCTTTTTCAACCATGCTGGCATAGGGGTACTGATAAATCTCAAAGTTGTCATTGGTAAGAACTGTAAAATAGGTAACAATGTGTCGATTGTGGGGCAAGGTCCTTATAAGGAATGTCCTAGGATAGGTAATAATGTCTATATAGGTTCGGGTGTCGTGATACAAGGTCCCGTAATCATAGAAGATAACGTAATTGTTGCTCCTAATGCGGTGGTGAATAAGAGCGTGCATACTAATATGATAGTAGGTGGCATTCCTGCAAAGATTATTGGCGATGTGACAAAATTGGATTATGATATTTTTGCAAATGAATCGTGGAAAGAGGGGCACAAGCCATTTTTGACATGATAATATTTGCCTATTGTAAGCATTTGATTTGAATATCTTAAAACCCTAAGTTTTGCTATTGTAATTTGAGACGATAGTATTATGGCTAATTTACATCAATCATAGGAAACATTTATGCAAGAAGTCCAACGTTTCAACAAAGTCCTAAAATCTTTGGTCCTTTTGGGGGATCTTATTTTGCTGAACCTGCTTTTATGGGGATTTAATTTGTTTCTGGGTACCCGTTTCTGGTGTATTCATTGTGGTTCTATCTTTCAGGGTATGACTCTTATCACTCTGTGCTATTTACTTTGTAACATGCATTCGGGTGTTATTCTTCACCGTCCTGTGGTCCGTCCTGAACAGATCATGATTCGTGTTTTACGTAACATGGTTCCTTTTGTCTTTTTATCGGTTTGTACGTTGCTTGTTTTTCATTTTCATTTTTCTCATTCCCGCTATTTCGGACTGTTTTATGTTGCACTGATAATTGTCATTATTAGCTACCGCTTAATTTCCCGTCACTTACTGGAGATTTATCGAAAAAAGGGCGGAAATGTCCGCAAGGTAGTATTGGTTGGGAGCCATGAGAATATGCAGGAACTTTATCATGCGATGACGGATGATCCTACGTCCGGTTATCGTATACTGGGTTATTTCGAGGATTTTCCTTCGGACCGGTATCCACAGGATGTTCCATATTTGGGACAACCTAGTGACGTAAATCTTTTTTTAGAAAAACATGTAGGAGAGATCAGCCAGCTTTATTGCAGCCTTCCTTCTGTGCGCAGTGCGGAGATTGTTCCCATCATTAATTACTGTGAGAACCATCTGGTTCGTTTTTTTAGCGTTCCTAATGTCCGTAATTATTTGAAACGTAGGATGCATTTTGAATTATTGGGTAATGTTCCTGTACTTTCCATTCGTTGTGAACCATTGGAGTCATTGGAGAACCGTATTATCAAGCGTGCCTTTGATATCGTTTGTTCAGGGCTGTTTCTTTGTACGGTATTCCCGTTCGTTTATATATTTTTTGGAATTGCGATCAAGCTAAGTTCTCCCGGCCCTGTCTTTTTCAAACAGAAACGCAGTGGTGAGGATGGTCGTGAATTCTGGTGTTACAAGTTTCGTTCGATGAAGGTTAATGCGCAGTGTGATACCCTTCAGGCCACGGAAAACGATCCTCGTAAAACACGTATCGGAGAGATTATGAGGAAGACTAGTGTGGACGAATTGCCGCAATTCATCAATGTGTTGAAGGGTGATATGTCCATTGTAGGTCCCCGTCCACACATGTTGAAGCATACGGAGGAATATTCCAATCTGATAAATAAGTTTATGGTTCGTCACTTCGTTAAACCTGGAATAACTGGCTGGGCCCAGGTGACGGGCTTTCGCGGTGAGACGAAAGAGCTCTGGCAGATGGAGGGACGTGTACAACGTGATATTTGGTATATAGAGCATTGGACTTTTTTATTGGACTTATATATTATGTATAAGACGGTGTATAATGCCATACATGGAGAAAAAGAAGCATATTAATAAAATTAATATTTGAAAATAAAAAAATGAGAATAAAAAAATAGGAATTAAAGGGCGTTTAATTATGAATTTAAAAATTATGATGAGAAGACTTAACAACAGAAATTTATGGCTGATGCTGCTATCATTCTTACTGGTCGCCTGTCAGTCTTATAAAAAAGTACCTTATTTCCAGGATGTGGAAGTGGTGAATGAAGTAGAACAGCAGGAGAAGCTTTATGATGCCAGGATTATGCCGAAGGATTTGTTGACCATTGTGGTGTCATGTACTAATCCTGAACTAGCGATCCCCTTTAACTTAACAGTGGCTAGTAGTGCCAGTCTGGCTGCAAGCGGTTCGTCTTATGTAACTACGCAACCTGTATTACAGCCTTATTTGGTTGATAATGACGGAAACATAAATTTTCCGGTTTTAGGAGAATTGAAGTTAGGAGGCTTAACGAAAAGGGAAGCGGAACAGCTGATTATAGATAAATTGAAGCCTTATATGAAGGAGACTCCCATTGTAACGGTCCGTATGGTAAATTATAAAATATCTGTTATCGGCGAAGTTACCCGTCCCGGTACTTTCACTATCTCTAATGAGAAAGTGAATCTGTTGGAGGCATTGGCCATGGCTGGTGATATGACAGTCTACGGTCTTCGTGATAATGTAAAGTTGATTCGTGAGGACGCAAACGGTAAACAGCAAATTGTAACCTTGGATTTGAATAAGGCCGAAACCATTCTTTCACCTTACTATTGGTTACAGCAGAATGATATTGTCTATGTGACTCCCAATAAAGCAAAGGCTCGAAATTCGGATGTGGGCAACAGTACCAGTCTTTGGTTCTCCGCTACCTCTATCCTGGTATCCATTGTCAGCCTATTAGTAAATATTTTAAAATAATGATTTGCAATGAAAGAAACAGATTTCAACGAAGCACAAGAATCTAAGGAAGAAAATATAGACGTCAAGGAACTACTGTTTAAGTATTTGATCCACTGGCCTTGGTTTGTGGGGGCGGTTGTGGTGTGTTTGATTGCGGCATGGGTCTATCTTTATACATCCACTCCCGTATATAATATTTCCGCTACGGTTTTAATAAAGGATGATAAAAAAGGTGGTAGTGCCGGAATGCTTTCCGGGTTGGAGAGTCTGGGATTGGATGGTATGGTCTCTTCTTCGCAGAATATTGATAACGAGATTGAAGTTCTCCGTTCCAAGACTATCGTCAAAGAGGTGGTTGAAGATTTGGGACTCTATATTTCCTATACGGATGAAGATGAATTCCCTTCCAGAAACATGTATAAGACTTCACCTGTACAAGTAAGCCTGACTCCACAGGAGGCTGACTTGTTGGAGGAACCGATGATAGTGGAGATGACATTGCAACCACAGGGAAGTATGGATGTGACTGTGAAGATTGACGATGATGAATATCAGAAACATTTTGAGAAATTGCCAGCGGTTTTTCCTACTGACAAAGGGACATTGGCTTTCTTTCTGACACCGGATTCTATTTCGTCTTCTAAAAGAATATTGGAAGAAACTACAGCTTCGGAAAAGACTACACGTAATATAACAGCCACAATTAATAAGCCTTTGGCTGTAGCGAAAGCGTATTGCAAGAATATGACTATTGAGCCTACTTCCAAAACCACTTCTGTGGCTGTCATATCATTGAAAAATTCAAATGTACAGCGAGGAAAGGATTTTATCAATAAGTTATTGGAGATGTATAATATCAATACGAATAATGATAAGAATGAAGTGGCACAAAAAACAGCAGAATTTATCAATGAACGTATTAGCATAATCTCCAAAGAACTGGGTAGTACAGAAAAGGACCTGGAAAGTTTTAAACGTGGGGCAGGTATTACGGATTTGACTAGTGATGCACAGATTGCGTTGACCGGTAGTGCTGAATATGAAAAGAAGCGTGTGGAGAATCAAACCCAGATTAATTTGCTGCAGGATTTGCAGAAATATATGCAAAATGAAGGTTATGAGGTTCTACCTAGTAATATCGGATTGCAGGATTTGAATCTTGCAGCTGCTATCAACCGTTATAATGAGGTGCTTGTTGAGAGGAAACGTTTATTACGTACATCAACAGAGAATAATCCTACCATTATAAATCTGGATACCAGCATTAGTGCAATGAAAGAGAATGTACAAGTCTCTTTAGACAGAGTGTTGCGTGGATTATTTATCACGAAGGCGGATTTGGATCGTGAGGCGAACCGTTATTCCCGTCGCATTAGTGAGGCACCTGGTCAGGAGCGTGAGTTTGTGAGTATTGCTCGCCAACAGGAGATAAAGGCCGGACTTTATTTGATGTTGCTTCAGAAGCGTGAGGAGAATGCTATAACTCTGGCTGCTACAGCCAACAATGCAAAGATTATAGATGACGCGATAGCAGATGATGCTCCTGTATCTCCTAAACGTAAAATGATTTACCTGATTGCTTTAGTGTTAGGAGTTGGAATTCCGGTAGGGGTTATTTATTTGCTCGAATTAACCAAGTTTAAAATTGAAGGTCGTTCTGATGTAGAAAAGCTCACAAGTTTGCCTATTGTCGGTGATATCCCATTAACTGATGAAAAACAAGGAGCTATTGCTGTATTTGAGAATCAAAATAACCTGATGAGTGAAACCTTCCGTAATATCCGAACAAATCTTCAGTTTATGCTTGAAAATGACAAGAAGGTGATTCTGGTTACTTCTACGGTTAGTGGTGAGGGCAAATCTTTCATTTCTGCTAATCTTGCTATTAGTCTTTCTTTATTAGGGAAGAAAGTAGTAATCGTTGGTCTTGATATTCGTAAACCGGGCTTGAATAAGGTATTTAATATTCCAAGAAAAGAAGTTGGTATAACTCAATATTTGGCTAATCCGGAAAAGAACTTGATGGATTTAGTACAGCTTTCCGATGTCAGTAAAAATCTGTATATTCTTCCCGGTGGAACAGTTCCTCCTAATCCTACCGAATTATTGGCTCGTGATGGACTGGATAAAGCGATTGAAACTCTTAAGAAAAATTTTGATTATGTGATTCTGGATACAGCTCCTGTTGGTATGGTAACTGATACCTTATTGATAGGGCGTGTGGCTGATTTATCTGTTTATGTCTGCCGTGCAGACTATACTCATAAAAATGAGTATACTTTGATCAACGAACTTGCTGAAAAAGATAAATTACCTAGCCTGTGTACTGTAATCAATGGTTTGGATCTGAAGAAAAGAAAGTACGGTTATTATTACGGTTATGGCAAATATGGCAAGTATTATGGCTATGGTAAGCGATATGGCTACGGTTATGGATATGGAGAACAATCTCACGCCAAGGAAGACTAAAGCCATTAATGACCGATATTTTTTAAGTTAATAATGTCATAGAGTACTTTTAATACTTTACACAAAAGTGAGATGGAACATGTAGGTCCCTAACTTCATGCTACACACATGAAGACCCCTACATTTTGTGGTCAGGAAATACACAGCGGTGTATTCCTGATCAACGCCCTCATGTCGGTGTAAATCCGATGTGATTTCTATTATATCAACCGTCTGTGAAGATAGTTGATATTTTTTTTGTAAAGCAATGACTGATGGATATTTTTTAGTAGCTTTGTGAAAAATATGATTGATATGGAAGATTTGCAAAGACTATATCCTATCGGGATACAGACATTCTCGAAGATACGGGAGGGGAATTACCTCTATATTGATAAAACGGAATATGTTTACCGGATGACTCATTCGGCTTCCAGCTATATGTTTTTGAGCCGTCCACGACGTTTTGGGAAATCATTACTTACTTCCACGCTGCATAGCTATTTTTCCGGTCGTAAGGAACTGTTTCATGGATTGGCTATGGAGAAACTGGAGAAGGAGTGGACGGAATATCCGGTACTTCACTTCGATATGAGTACCGCCAAACATGCGGATAGTGAACAGTTGCTCCAAGAATTGAATCTGAAACTATATGGTTATGAACAGATTTATGGACGGTTGGAGGAGGAGGTTAATCCCAATCAGCGTTTGATGGGACTGATAAAACGTGCCTATGAGCAGACCGGAAAGAAAGTGGTTGTGCTTATTGATGAATATGATGCTCCTCTGCTGGATGTGGTGCACGAACGGGAAAATCTGGATGTATTGCGTAACATCATGCGTAACTTCTACAGTCCGTTAAAAGCTTGTGATCCTTATTTGCGTTATGTATTTCTGACTGGTATTACTAAATTCTCACAACTAAGTATTTTTAGTGAGTTGAATAATATAAAGAATATTAGTATGGATGAGCCATACGCTGCTATCTGTGGAATTAGTGAAGATGAGATACGTTTGCAAATGAAGGATGATTTGGGAGGATTGGCAAAGAAATTGGAGATAACACCTGAAGAGGCTTTGATGAAATTGAAAGAAAATTATGATGGTTATCATTTTACATCTCCTTCGCCCGATATATATAATCCTTTCAGTTTGCTAAATGCTTTTGCTGATGGAAAATTTGGATCTTATTGGTTTGGTAGCGGTACTCCTACATATCTGGTTAAGATGTTGGATAAATTCGGTGTGAAACCTTCCGAAATTGGACGTAGACAGCTGAAATCTTCAGTTTTCGATGCTCCTACTGAAACGATGACTGATGCAGTACCTTTATTGTACCAAAGTGGGTATATCACTATTAAGGATTATAATAAGATGCTAGACCTTTATACGCTGGATATTCCCAATAAAGAAGTAAGGCTGGGACTTATGGAGAGCCTTCTTCCTTATTATGTAAATAACAAGACACCTGAAGCAACTACCATGGTAGCTTATCTTTTTTATGATATTCAGAATGGTGATATGGATGCTGCTTTACACCGTTTGCAGGAATTTCTGTCTACGATTCCTTACTGCGACAATACAAGGTTCGAAGGACACTATCAGCAGGTCTTTTATATCATATTCAGTTTGTTGGGATATTACGTGGATGTGGAGGTTCGTACTCCTCGTGGACGGGTAGATATAGTACTTCGTACGAAGACTACATTGTATGTGATGGAACTGAAATTGGATAAAAGTGCGGGTGAAGCGATGGAGCAAATTGATTTGAAGAATTATCCGGAACGCTTTGCTTTATGTGGATTGCCTGTCGTAAAGGTGGCTGTCTGTTTTGATAGCGAACGGTGTACGATTGGGGACTGGGAGATTATAGGATGCTGATTATGTTGTTGATTTATAGTTTATTATATACTTAGGTAAATGAAAATAGCTCCGCAAGGAGCTTTTTTCTTTTCTATCCGGAATAAAAGTTTCACCTTTGCATTGTTGATCAACAAAAGGTGAATAAATAAACTTGAATTTAAATCTTTAAAAAAACGTAGTATGAGTGTAATTTACAAAGTCATTACGCGGCCAACAGATCCGCGTGTTCCCAATTCTCCTAAGAGATATTATCCGCATCTGATCACTTTAGGTCAGTCCGTCAACCTGAAATATATTGCACAGAAAATGCAGGATCGTTCTTCGCTGTCTATCGGTGACATCAAGAGTGTAATCCAGAATTTTGTGGAAAAAATGAAGGAGCAGTTGTTGGAAGGTAAGTCTGTGAATATCGAAGGTTTGGGTGTGTTTATGTTGACTGCCCGTTCGAAAGGTGCGGAGTTGGCGAAGGATATTAATGCTAAGAGTGTGGATAGTGTTCGTATCTTTTTCCAAGCCAATAAAGAGTTGCGTGTCACCAAAACTGCTACCCGTGCAGATGAGAAGTTAGATCTGATCAGTCTGGATGAATATCTGAAGAAAATTAGCGTTACTGTATCTCCGGAAGATCCCGAGAAACCGGATGAAGGCGAAGGTGGCGGAGATGAAGGTGGCGGTAGCGGAGAGGCACCGGATCCCGCAGCTTAATGTCTTGTTGATTAATAGCTGACGGTTAGAGTGTTCATTTAGTGTTTAATTTAAAAAGAGAAATGTCTATGAAAAAAACGTGGAGTATTATTTTGAAAGTGATTATTGCTGTTGCCGGTGCGATTGCCGGAGTGGTAGGTGTGCAGGCAGCAACCTTGTAATTGATTATCTTATAAATAGGTATATTTATGAATGAATAACAGGCGGGATTTTTCCCGCCTGTTTGTGTTTAGATATAATAAGAGGGTTGCTTTCTTGAAAAATGCTCTTTTTTGTTTTGTTTCATGCTATTTGTTAGGAGTATCGCTATATATTTTAACAAAATAGAAATTATAATCAAACTCGTTGGCTGAATAGCGGATTTTATCTACCTTTGCATCTTAATTAAATGCGTCATTTTAAGCGAGAAAAAACATGATTCGAAAAATAATAAAAGCTCTTTGGATATTCTTGGCAGTCATAGTATTGGCTATTGTTATAGTCTTTGTCTCCATTTCAAAGGGTTGGATTGGCTATATGCCTCCTGTAGAGGAACTCGAGAACCCGAGCTATAAATTTGCAACAGAGATTTTTTCTGAAGATGAGAAAGTGCTTGGTACATGGTCTTACAGCAAGGAAAACCGGGTGTACACGGCTTACAAGGATTTGTCACCCAGTATTATCAATGCTCTTATTGCAACGGAAGATGTTCGTTTTGTCGAGCATTCGGGTATTGATGCCAAAGCGTTGTTCCGTGCGTTTGTGAAACGTGGTTTGATGTTTCAGAAAAATGCAGGTGGGGGTAGTACCTTGTCACAACAGCTAGCTAAACAGTTGTTTACAGAAAATGTGGCGAGAAATACACTTCAACGTCTTTTCCAAAAACCGATTGAATGGGTGATTGCGGTGAAACTTGAACGTTACTACACCAAAGAGGAAATATTGAGTATGTATCTCAATAAATTTGATTTTCTGAATAATGCTGTTGGTATCAAAACTGCTGCATATACCTATTTTGGCTGTGAACCGAAGGACTTGAAGATTGAAGAAGCAGCTACATTGGTGGGTATGTGTAAGAATCCGTCACTTTACAATCCGGTTCGTTTCAACGAACGTTCCCGTGGCCGTCGTAATGTGGTGCTCGAGCAGATGCGTAAAGCCGGATATATCACAGATGCAGAATGTGATTCTTTGCAGGCTCTTCCGTTGAAACTGACTTACAATCGTGTTGACCATAAAGAGGGGCTGGCTACTTATTTCCGTGAATATCTCCGCGGTGTCATGACAGCACCGAAACCGGTAAGAAGTGATTATCGTGGTTGGCAAATGCAGAAATTCTATGAGGATTCTATCGCTTGGGAAACTAACCCGTTATATGGCTGGTGTGCGAAAAACAAGAAGAAAGACGGTACAAATTATAACATCTATACAGATGGATTGAAGATTTATACAACTATCAATTCACGTATGCAGCAGTATGCCGAAGATGCTGTAAAAGAGCATTTGGGTGATTATCTGCAACCTATATTCTTCAAAGAAAAAGAGGGAAGTAAGAATGCTCCGTATGCACGATCACTACCGGAAAAACGAGTGGAAGAGTTGTTGACGAAAGCAATGAAACAAACGGAACGTTATCGCCTCATGAAAGAGGCGGGAGCTTCGGAACAACAGATTCGTAAGGCGTTCGATACACCGGAAGAAATGACTGTCTTTTCCTGGAAGGGTGATAAAGATACGATTATGACACCGATGGATTCCATCCGCTACTACAAATCTTTCTTGCGGACGGGATTTATGTCAATGGATCCGGCAAACGGACACGTGAAGGCTTATGTGGGCGGACCGAATTATGTATATTTCCAGTATGATATGGTGATGGTAGGACGTCGTCAGGTAGGTTCTACTATTAAGCCGTATTTATATACATTGGCAATGGAGAACGGATTTTCTCCTTGCGATCAGGCACGCCACGTAGAGCAAACTTTGATTGATGAGAATGGAACTCCCTGGACACCACGTAATGCAAATGATAAGCGTTATGGAGAAATGGTAACTCTGAAATGGGGATTGGCAAACTCCGATAACTGGATTTCTGCATATCTGATGGGTAAGCTGAATCCGTATGATTTGGTACGCCTGATTCATAGTTTCGGTGTACGTAATAAAGCAATTGATCCGGTGGTTTCACTTTGTCTGGGACCTTGTGAAATTTCTGTCGGTGAAATGGTCAGCGCATACACAGCTTTTGCCAATAAAGGAATCCGGGTGGCTCCATTGTTCGTTACCCGTATTGAGGATAGTGATGGCAATGTCATTTCTACTTTTGCACCGCAAATGGAAGAAGTAATAAGCGCGTCGAGCACTTACAAAATGCTGGTTATGCTGCGTGCCGTTATTAATGAAGGAACGGGTGGACGTGTTCGTCGATATGGAATTACCGCCGATATGGGTGGAAAAACAGGAACGACCAATGATAACTCCGATGCCTGGTTTATGGGATTCACTCCTTCACTGGTATCCGGTTGTTGGGTAGGAGGGGACGAACGTGATATTCACTTCGGTAGAATGACCTATGGACAGGGTGCTGCTGCAGCTTTGCCTATCTGGGCAATGTATATGAAGAAAGTGTATGACGATCCGACCTTGGGATATGACCAGCAGGAGAGATTCAAACTCCCTGAAGGGTTTGACCCGTGTGCCGGTTCGGAAACTCCTGATGGCGAAGTGATAGAAGAAGGGGGATTGGACGATCTTTTCAATTAAAGAAGTGCACAAGTATATTGTTTGTATAGGGAGTAATTACAACAGGAAAGAGAACTTGACTTTTGCCAGGCAGAAGTTGACTGAATCGTTCTCTTCTATATGTTTTGCTCCCGAACTGGAAACTAAACCTTTGTTTTTTAAGAATCCGGCTCTGTTTTCCAACCAAGTGGTTCTGTTCTATTCCGATAAGGATGAAGAGACGGTGAGGAAAATGCTGAAAGATATAGAACAGAGGTCCGGACGTCGTTCGGAGGATAAGAAAGAGGAAAAAGTATGTCTGGATATTGACATGCTTTTATATGATAACAAAATATTAAAACCGGAGGATTGGCAAAGGGGATATATACAACAGTCATTATCTGCTTTCCATTCTTCATTATTTATTAAGTAGATGAAATTTCTTGGAATTATACCTGCCCGTTATGCATCCACTCGTTTTCCTGCGAAACCGTTGGCTGTGTTGGGCGGAAAAACAGTCATACAACGCGTATACGAACAAGTGGCAGGCGTTTTGGATGACGCTTATGTAGCTACGGATGATGAACGCATTGAAGCTGCTGTTAAGGCGTTCGGGGGAAAGGTTGTGATGACTTCCGTTCACCACAAAAGTGGTACGGATCGTTGTTATGAAGCCTGTACCAAGATTGGAGGTGATTTTGACGTCGTAGTGAATATACAAGGAGATGAACCTTTTATTCAGCCTTCACAACTGGATGCGGTAAAGGCTTGTTTCGATGATGCAACCACGCAGATTGCTACGTTGGTGAAGCCTTTTACTGCTGATGAACCGTTTGCCGTACTGGAAAACGTGAATTCACCGAAAGTGGTAGTCAACAAGAACTGGAATGCACTTTATTTTAGCCGTTCTATCATTCCTTATCAGCGGAATGCCGAGAAACAGGACTGGTTGAAGGGACATACCTACTACAAGCACATCGGATTGTATGCTTATCGTACAGAGGTGCTGAAAGAGATTACCATGCTTCCACAGTCTTCTTTGGAGTTGGCCGAATCTTTGGAGCAGCTTCGCTGGCTGGAGAACGGATACAAAATAAAGGTCGGCATCAGTGAGGTGGAAACTATTGGAATTGATACCCCGCAAGACTTGGAACGGGCAGAAGAATTTTTGAAGAATAGAATCTAATCTTATGGATCGTACGATACAACCTGAAATACAAACCCTGAAAAATTTTCGTATACTTCCTCCCGTTCGAATGACGTTGCCAAACGGTATTCCGTTGACTATTATTAATGCGGGTGAACAGGAAGTGGTACGCATAGATGTGCTTTTTGCCGGGGGACGCTGGCAACAGTCGCAGAAACTGCAAGCTCTGTTTACGAACCGGATGCTGCGCGAAGGCACGAAAAAATATACGGCTGCCACCATTGCCGAGAAACTGGATTACTACGGCTCATGGCTCGAATTGTCCAGCTCGTCGAAATATGCATATATCACTGTTTATTCGTTGAATAAATATTTGGCGAAAACATTGGAGGTGGTGGAATCCATGATTAAAGAACCGCTTTTCCCGGAAAAGGAATTGCATACCATTCTCGATACCAATATCCAACAATACCAGGTCAATACTTCCAAAGTTGATTTTCTGGCACACCGCAGTCTGTTGCAGTCGCTTTACGGTGAACAGCATCCATGTGGTAAAATAGTGGTGGAGGAGGATTATCATGCCATCACTCCGGAAGTGCTCCGTGAATTTTATGAACGGTATTATCATTCGGGTAATTGCTCTATCTTTTTGTCCGGTAAGGTGACGGAGGATATTATCAGCCGGGTGACAGATACATTCGGCACTTCTTTCGGCCAGCATCAGCAGCAGGTGTTGAGATTAAGTTTTCCTTTTACTGCTGTTCCCGGAAAGAGAATTTTTACAGAGCGTGAAGACGCCATGCAGAGTGCTGTGAAGATGGGATATACGACCATTACTCGTAATCATCCTGATTATTTGAAACTTCGGGTATTGATGACTTTATTCGGAGGTTATTTCGGCAGTCGGCTGATGTCTAATATTCGTGAAGAGAAGGGATATACTTATGGTATTTCGGCAGGAATCATGTTTTATCCGGATAGCGGACTATTGGCTATCTCGACAGAAACGGATAATGAATATGTGGAACCGTTGATACAGGAAGTGTATCATGAAATAGACCGCCTGCATCAGGAACCTGTGTCAGCCGAAGAATTGACTATTGTACGCAACTATATGTTGGGAGAAATGTGCCGTAGTTATGAGTCGCCTTTCTCACTTTCGGATGCGTGGATCTTCATAGCTACTTCCGGTCTGGATGATGACTACTTTTCACGTTCTCTGCTGGCTGTGAATGAGGTTACTCCGATGGAAATACAGGATTTGGCACAGCGCTATTTGTGCAAAGAGACATTAAAAGAGGTCATTGCAGGTAAAAAGTTGTCATAAATTGCTTTCCGAAAGTGGGCTGTTTGGGATAGAAATTGTATCTTTGTCCAAATTGTAATTCTAAAATGAGTAACGACTAAAACCAATGAGGAAATATCTATATACTACACTTTTATTGGCTCTTCTTGCACAAGAGGGAGTGATGGCACAAGAAAATGAAGGAAAAAAAGGCGGATTTTTCGGAAAAATTAAAGATACATTCTCCACTGAAATAAAGATTGGCAACTATACTTTTAAGGATGGCAGTGTCTATACAGGAGAAATGAAAGGGCGAAAACCGAACGGAAAAGGAAAAACGGTTTTCAAAAACGGCGATGTCTTTGAAGGTGAATATGTGAAGGGGAAACGTGAAGGATATGGTATTTATATGTTTCCTGACGGAGAAAAGTACGAAGGACAGTGGTTCCAGGACCAGCAGCATGGAAAAGGTATCTATTATTTTATGAATAACAACCGTTACGACGGTATGTGGTATCAGGATTATCAGCATGGTGAAGGAACAATGTATTATCATAACGGTGATTTATATGTAGGTCATTGGGTGAATGATAAACGTGAAGGCGAAGGTACATACACTTGGGCAAACGGTGCTAAATATACCGGTCACTGGAAAAATGATAAGAAGAACGGCAAAGGTACCATGAACTGGGACGACGGCTGTAAGTATGAAGGAGACTGGAAAGATGATGTCCGTCACGGAAAAGGGGTATTTGAATATACCAATGGAGATAAATACGATGGTGACTGGGCGGATGATATTCAACACGGAAGAGGTACTTACTACTTTCACACGGGCGATCGTTATGAAGGTTCTTATCTCTTAGGTGAACGCACCGGTGAAGGAGTTTATTATCATGCTAACGGCGACAAGTATGTAGGTAATTTCAAAAATGGCATGCAAGACGGAAAAGGTACTTTTACCTGGACGAATGGTGCCGTGTACGAAGGAAGCTGGAAAAACAATAAACGTGATGGCAGAGGAGTCTATAAATGGAGCAATGGCGATGTTTATGACGGTGACTGGAAAGACAACCGTCCCAATGGACAGGGTACTCTGAAAACCGTTGCTGGGATGCAATATAAAGGTGGCTTTGTTGACGGATTGGAAGACGGACAGGGCGTACAAATCGATAAAGATGGTAATCGCTTTGACGGATTTTTCAAACAAGGAAAGAAGAATGGTCCTTTTGTAGAAACAGATAAAGATGGAAAAGTAATCAAAAAAGGAACCTATAAATTCGGAAGACTTCAATAGATGATAGGTGATAAATGATAGTGGGCTGCGCATTGCGTGGCCTATTTTTTTGCATGTATGTACCTGGTGATGGAATAATGATAAATGGTATGGTACAAAGAAAAATGGATAATAACCCAAAGCGGTCATTATCCATTTTATAATTTCCTGTTGAAAGTAACTTCAACTATCAACTAGCATTTGTCACCTATCATCTATTAAATGATGTATTGTGAACTGATAGATTCGTTATTCATCACTCGTTTGATTGTTTCAGCAAACATATCGGCAATACTCAACTGTTTTACTTTCGGACATTTCTTTGCGTATGGGATGCTGTCGGTAAATACCATTTCTGTCAGGGCAGACTCTTGCACGCGGAAAGAAGCCGGATCAGACATTACGCAGTGGCTGGCGATGGCGCGTACAGATTTGGCACCGGCATCCAACATGATGTTGGCTGCTTTGGTAATTGTTCCTGCAGTGTCTACGATATCGTCAATCAATACTACGTTTTTACCTTCTACGTCACCGATGATTTGCATAGATGCTACTTCATTGGCTTTTTCACGTGATTTGTTACAGAGTACCAATGGTACACCGAGGTATTTGGAGAAAGTGCTGGCACGTTTTGAACCTCCTACGTCCGGTGTAGCAATAACCAGATTTTCCAGTTGCAATGACTGGATGTAAGGGAGGAATACAGCTGATGCATACAAGTGATCTACCGGGATATTGAAGAATCCTTGAATCTGGTCTGCATGCAAGTCCATCGTAATCAGTCGGTCGATACCTGCAACAGACAGCAGGTCGGCTACCAACTTAGCGCCGATAGATACACGGGGTTTGTCTTTTCTATCCTGACGTGCCCATCCGAAATAGGGGACTACAGCTACAACGCTCTTTGCAGACGCGCGTTTTGCAGCATCGATCATCAGGAGAAGTTCCATTAAGTTGTCTGAGTTAGGGAAAGTGGATTGAACCAGGAATACGTGTGCGCCACGAATTGACTCCTCATATGAAACTGCAAATTCGCCATCGGCAAAATGGGTAATGTTCATATTTCCCAGAGGACAATCCAGGCTTGCGCAGATTTTTTCTGCCAGATATCTCGAGTTCGTTCCCGAGAATACCATAAAGGGTGCTTTTTCGCTCATTTTGTAATAGATGTTACCTATTTGTTAATTTGCCTGCAAAGGTAGGAATTTCTCTTATTATTTAGAAGGACTTATTGTATAAAAAATATTTTTCTCTCCAACTTATCGGAAATATTTGTAGATTTGCTTTCTGAAAACAGTTAATAGTCAAAAATGAGTTCACGCTTTCCTTTATATATAATAGGTATAGTGTTGTTTGCCTCTTTTTTTTCGTGCACTGATATGGTGCCGACCAAAGAGGTGCGCCTGATTGATTCATTAAACGGGAAAGCGTATGCTTATCGTTATCGAAGCCTGGATTCTTCTTATAAATATGCCAATGAAGCCTATAGACAGGTGAATTTCTACAAGTCGGGGAAAGCGGAAGCATCCAACAACCTGGGGTTCTGTGCTTTTATGGCTATGGACTTTGACCGGGCGGAAGCGTTGCATAAGGAAGTATATAAACTGACTAAAAATGAACTCGAACTGTTGATTGCCGACATCGGACTGATGAAAATCTGTCAGCGGACGGCTATGAACAAAGAATTTTATGATTATCGTAATAGTGCGCTCAAGCGCATGAAACGTATTCGTGAAGAGAGTGATTTGTTTGCCGACCGTCACGAGGCACTACGGCTGGATTATGCATTCACCGAATTTTTCATCGTTTCTTCTATTTATTATTACTATCTGCAGCAACGGCAGGAGGCCATCACATCTCTTAACTGGATTCCGGAAGATGAAGCTTTGACAGATACTAATCAGTTGCTTTATTATCATTATATTAAAGGTTCGGCCTCGTTGGTGGAAGCAACCAAGCCGGAAGACCGGAAAATGCGTGAGTTCGACCAACTTTATATTACCTGGCGGACAGCTGTTCAGACTAATCATCCTTATTTCGAAGGAAATGGTCTGCAAGGATTGGCTAATCTGATGGTTTCACCTAATAATTTCGAACTTTTTCGGACGAGAAGGGGATATGCGCTGGATCAGTTTGGGTTTCCCGTAGATTCGCTTTTGCCTTTGCGAATGGCACAGCGTGCGCTTGAAAAATTTCGTGAGTACAATGATTTGTATCAGATTGCTGGTGCGTATGTGTCTATCGGTAAATATATGAATGAGCACGGACGTTATACGGAGGCATTGGATACGCTTGCAAAAGCGTTAGATTGTGTGAATCAACATCACATGCTCTATTATCACCATGCGGCGGATACATTGGATAAACTACATGTTTTTGTAGAAGGAGATACGACTTATACCGGGGTTCCATGGATCATGCAGGAAGATGTGAGAACGGTACCTGAATGGATCTCAAGGATTCGGGAGCAATTGAGCGTGTCGTATGCGGGGCTCGGGATGAAGTATGCTTCTGATTACAACCGGAATATATATTTGGATATTTTAAATTATACCCGTCAGGATAAGGAGTTGGAGAGCCGCTATCTTTCATTGGAAGCCGATTCACGACAAATGACGCTTGTACTTTCTTTGGTTATTGTCGGACTTGTATTGGTGGTTATTCTTTGGTGGTTTTTCAATAAACGGTCTAAAATAAGGAATCAGGTAGACGTGGAGCGTCTGCAACGGATTCTGACTCTTTGCCGGGATATAACTTCGTCCATTCCGATGAATGTTCCATTAATTCAACAAGGTATCGATCAATTATTTGGGAAAGGACGTCTTCAACTGGAAATTCCGGAGGAAGGAAAAGCGGCACTGGTTCCTCTGCATCGGTTGAACCGTGATGAAAAAGCATTGGTGTATGTGCTTGAACCGTATATTGTTTGGGCTGCGGACAATGAGCAGATGGTGGAAGCGTTGAGTGACGAGCGGATGCAGTTGGAAAAGCAACGGTATGTTTACGAACAACATATTGCGGGAAATAAACGTCAGAATCTTATAAAGAAGGCTTGTCTGGGCATTGTCAATGGTATTAATCCTTATATTGACCGTATCTTGAACGAAGTGCATAAGTTGACGGAGCGGGGGTATATTGATAATGCGAAGATTAAGAAAGGGAAGTATCAATACATTGATGAGCTGGTAACTACGATTAATGAGTACAACGATATTCTGGCTCTTTGGATTAAGATGAAGCAAGGAACGCTTAGCCTGAATATTGAAACTTTCAGTCTCAATGAACTGTTTGAGCTGCTAGGCAAGGGAAGACGTGCTTTTGAAATGAAAAATCAGAAGTTGGAAATTGAACCGACTACGGTTATGGTGAAGGCCGACCGGGCACTAACTTTGTTTATGATTAATACGCTGGCGGAAAATGCCCGTAAATATACTCCGGAAGGAGGAACAATTAAAGTGTATGCCCGTATTACGGAGGATGCGTATGTCGAGATCTCTGTGGAGGATAACGGAAGAGGTATTTCCGAAGAGGATGTGGCGCATATCATTGGTGAGAAGGTGTATGATTCCCGCGTGATCGGAATGAAGAATGCAGCCGATCCGGAAGTGTTGAAAGAAAACAAAGGTAGTGGTTTCGGATTGATGAATTGTAAGGGAATCATTGAGAAGTATAAGAAAACGAATGATTTATTCCGGGGATGCGTTTTTGATGTGGAGAGTGAACTGGGGAAGGGAAGCCGTTTTTATTTTCGTTTGCCTTCGGGAGTGCGTAAAGCAATGGGGGTATTGTTGCTTTGCTTGTTGCTTCCGTTGGGGATGGTTTCTTGTCTGCATGATCCGATTCCTCCCATGTTGCAGGATGGCGATTCGATTGTAGTAGTTATGGATTCTGCGTATGAGGATTTGCTGGATGTAGCGTCGGATTATGCGAATGCTGCCTATTTTGCTAATGTGGATGAAAATTATGAGTTGGCTTTGCAATATATAGATTCTGCAATGCTTTTTCTGAATGAGCATTATGAAAAATATGCGCGTCCGGATCGTCCACATCGGTATATGAAGCTGGTAGGTGAGGGAACGCCTGCTGAAATCAGTTGGTGGAACGAATTGTTTGATTCGGATTATCATGTAATTTTGGATATCAGGAATGAGGCAGCGGTTGCTTTTCTGGCTTTGAAACAGTTGGATGCATATAGTTATAATAATTCGGCATTTACGGATTTGTATAAGTTGCAGGGAGAGGATCAAACTCTCGAAGCATATTGCCGGCAGTTGGAGCGTTCGAATACCAATAAGACGGTAGGGATTATTTTATGCTTTGTTTTATTGATTGTTTCGTTGGTTGGATATTATTTTCTGTACATGAGAAAACGTTTGCAGAATCGTTTGAATCTCGAACAGGTACTTGAGATTAACCAGAAGGTGTTTGCTGCATCTTTGGTGAGACCGCAGGAACAGGAAAATGCAGAGGCACTTCAACGGGAAGAGAGTACGCTTAAAGAAATTCCGCAGCGGATTGTGGATGAAGCATTTGGTTCGGTAAATGAATTACTGACGATTGACCGGATGGGAATTGCCGTTTATAATGAAACGACACACCGGCTGGAATATGCTTCTCGTCCCGGACAGGAAATGCCGGAAATGGTAGAGCAGTGTTTTAGTTCCGGGAAATATCTTTCTGAACAGCATCTTCAGGCAATTCCGCTGATGGTGGAAGCAGGGGGCGAGCATCAATGTGTCGGTGTGCTTTATCTGGAGCGCAGAGAAGGAACGGAACAGGAGACGGATCGACTGCTTTTTGAACTGGTAGCTCGTTATGTGGCTATTGTCGTGTTTAACGCAGTGGTGAAACTGGCTACAAAATATCGGGATATCGAGTCGGCACACGAAGAAACACGTCGGGCTTCCTGGGAAGACAGCATGTTGCATGTTCAGAATATGGTGCTTGACAACTGTCTGTCGACTATTAAACATGAGACGATTTATTATCCGAATAAAATCAAGCAGATTGTAGGGCGGTTGAATGCGCAGAATCTTTCGGAAACGGAGGAGCGTGAAGCGGTGGAGACTATGACGGAATTGATTGAATACTATAAGGGAATCTTTACGATTTTGAGCTCGTGTGCTTCCCGTCAATTGGAGGAGGTCACTTTCCGGCGTACGGTGATTCCGGTACAGGAACTTTTGGATGCTGCCGGAAAATATTTCAAGAAGTTGATAAAGAATCGGCCGGAGAGGATAGAATTGGAAATAGAGCCGATGGAGGCGAAGGTGATAGGAGACGTGAATCAGTTGCGTTTTCTATTGGAGAATTTGATTGATGAAGCATTGACTGTACGTGAAGATGGAGTGATACGTTTGCAAGCGCGCAAGGATAATGAATATGTTCGTTTCCTCTTTACGGATACGAGACGCGAGAAGAGTGTGGAAGAGTTGAATCAACTATTTTATCCGAATCTGGCACGTATGACTTCCGGTGAAAAAGGGGAGTTGAGGGGAACGGAATATCTGGTATGTAAGCAGATTATCCGTGACCACGACGAATTTGCGGGGCGTAGGGGATGCCGTATCAATGCCGAGCCGGCTGAAGGCGGCGGGTTTACGGTTTATTTCACTATTCCGCGCCGATAAAAGGAAAACACATAAAAGTTATTAGATAAGGAACATGGAAGAACAGAAGTTTAAAGTTATTATTGTAGAGGATGTAAAACTGGAGTTGAAAGGGACAGAAGAAATATTCCGTCATGAAATACCGAATGCAGAAGTGATCGGCACGGCAATGACGGAAAGTGAGTTTTGGCCGTTGATGGAGGCCCAGCTTCCCGATCTGGTATTGTTGGACTTAGGACTGGGAGGTTCTACGACCATTGGTGTTGATATTTGCAAGAATATATTCAAACGTTACAAAGGAGTTCGGGTATTGATCTTCACGGGTGAGATTCTGAACGAAAAGTTGTGGGTGGACGTATTGAATGCCGGTGCCGATGGAATCATCCTCAAAACGGGTGAGCTACTGACGAAAACAGATGTACAGGCTGTGATGGATGGAAAGAAATTGGTATTTAACTATCCGATTCTGGAAAAGATTGTAGATCGTTTCAAGAAATCGGTAGCCAATGATGCCAAGCGTCAGGAGGCTGTCATCAGTTATGATATTGATGAATACGATGAACGTTTTCTCCGTCATCTGGCTTTGGGTTATACGAAAGAGATGATTGCCAATCTGAAAGGAATGCCTTTTGGTGTGAAATCATTGGAGAAACGGCAGAATGATCTTATCGGACGTCTTTTTCCGAATGGAGAACGAGTGGGAGTGAATGCTACCCGGTTGGCAGTACGTGCATTGGAATTGCGTATTATTGATCTGGATAATCTGGAGCCTGACGAGGAGTAGTTGCTAAAGCAAACGAAAAATAATCCCGGAAAATGATGAAGAATAAATGGCGTATGCCCCATCCCGCTACGATGTTCCTTCTGCTAACAATGGCAGTGGTCTTTCTTTCATGGATATGCGATATCTATGGGTTGAAAGTGACATTGCCACAAACAGGTGAGGACATCCGTGTACAAAGCCTGTTGAGTCCCGAAGGAATCCGTTGGTGGTTGCGGAACGCTATTAAGAATTTCACGGGCTTTGCTCCGTTAGGTATGGTGATAATTGCTATGTTTGGATTGGGAGTGGCACAACATTCCGGTTTTATTGATGCATGTATCCGCATGGGGGTGGGAAACCGACAGGAAAAGAGGAAGATCGTCTTGTGGGTGATTGTACTTGGCTTGTTGTCGAATGCCATTGGTGATGGTGGATATATCATTTTATTGCCTATTGCTGCTATGCTGTTTCAATGGGTGGGGCTTCATCCGATTGCAGGGATTGTTACGGCTTATGTTTCCGTTGCGTGCGGGTATAGTGCTAATATTGTATTGAGTACGATGGACCCGTTGTTGGCGCATACCACGCAAGAGGCTGCACTGGCACAAACGGGTTATCAAGGGAATACAGAACCTCTTTGCAATTACTTTTTTATGAGTGCTTCAACGGTGGCCATTACGGCTATTGTGTATTGGATTACTCAAAAATGGCTTCTTCCTACGTTAGGTAAGTATGAAGGCAGTATGAAGGTGGTGGCTTACCATCCTCTGTCTCGTAAAGAGCGGCGTGCCATTATGATTTCCATTGTTGTGGCAGCTATCTATGTGGCTCTTATCTTGTGGCTTACTTTTTCTTCTTATGGAATTTTGCGGGGTGTGAATGGTGGTTTGATGCATTCGCCTTTTATTGCCGGTATTTTGTTTTTGCTTTCTTTGGGAGCAGGTATTACGGGAATGGCTTATGGATTCAGTTCCGGACGGTATCGCACTGACAATGATGTGATTGAAGGACTTACGCAGCCAATGAAGCTTCTTGGAGTGTATTTCGTTATCGCTTTCTTCGCTGCGCAGATGTTTGCCTGTTTTGAATATTCCCATCTGGATAAATGTCTGGCGATTATGGGGGCTGACTTACTTTCTTCGTTTGAACCGGCTCCTTTGTCTGCTCTTGTTCTGTTTATTCTGTTTACGGCATTGATAAATCTGATTATGGTATCTGCTACCTCCAAATGGGCTTTTATGTCTTTTATCTTTATCCCGATGTTTGCACAGATGGGAATTGCTCCGGATATAGCACAATGTGCTTTCCGTATCGGAGATAGTTCGACGAATGCCATTACTCCTTTCTTATTCTATATGCCTCTGGTGCTTACCTATATGCGGCAATATGATAAGCAGATTACGTATGGTTCATTGCTGAAATATACTTGGAGATATTCATTAGGCATCCTGGTTGTCTGGACATTGCTGTTTATCGTTTGGTATTTGTTGAAAATACCGATGGGATTGTAGGGTTAAGGAATGATTGCCGGGCTCCGGTTTATCTGATTGGAATTTTGTTTTTCTGAATTAATCGCTATATTTGCACCGTTCCTTAAAGAAAGACAACGAATGAATCTACCAGAAATCTCTGAAAATCTAATTGAACAGTTAAATCACGGTAATACAAAAGCATTTGATAAAATCTATCATACCTACTACCTTTATTTGTGTGCGATAGCTGTTTATTATGTGCATGACAAGAGGGTGGCAGGGGAGATTGTGAATGATGTCTTTGTCGCTTTTTGGCAGAATCGCCACCATATCACTCACCCGGCTCTTCCGTACTTGCGGCGTGCTATTCAAAACGCAAGTATTAGTTATCTGCGTTCTTCCTACTTCAACGAAAAACAGATGACGGAACAGATGGAAGAAATCTGGGCTTTTCTCGAAAATCATATTCTTTCTTCCGATAATCCTTTGCAGGCATTGGAGCATAGCGAAATGAATACCATCATCATGAAGAAGGTGGAGGAATTGCCAGCTAAATGCCGTGCCATATTTAAAGCAAGTTTGTATGAGGGTAAGACATACAGTGAAATTGCCGAGGAGCAGAATATTAATGTGACCACTGTAAGAGTACAGATGAAAATAGCATTGACTAAGCTACGCGAATCACTGGGTACTCCTTATATGATAGCTATTTTGATGTTTCTCTAAAAAAAATCGCTTTTCTTTTAAACGTTTCTTTTTTTATTGCGTATCTAGTTATATACACCCATAGAAAAAGTACGTTTATGAATGACTCTTATCATATAGAAGAATTGGAAATCCGGATAAGCAACTATCTGTCCGGTAACTGCACCGAAGAGGAGAAAGAAGCTCTGTTCGCTTATCTGGCTTCCAATGAAGATGCAGCTAAAATTTTCCGGGAGATGTCCGCAGTATGGGCTGTTTCTTCTGTGCCTGCATTTGCCAAAGTAGAGGATGCTAATTTATCACAGATAAAAGAAAAAATAGCCGCTGCTGAGATGAAACCTGTCCGTTCGCGGAAGATAGTTCCTGTGTGGCTGAAGGTAGCTGCTGCAATTATTTTGTTGTTGGGCTGTAATTACTTCTGGTACACTTATACTGAAAATCTTACGGAAGTATATACGAATGCGGATTCTCCTTATGAAATTAAAGTGCCAGCTGGTTCGCGGACGAATATTGTGCTTCCGGATGGAACAGAGGTTTCATTGAATGCGGGTTCTGTGTTACGTTATTGCCGTGGGTTCGGTATTCGTGAACGTGATGTTACGCTTGATGGCGAAGGATATTTCAAGGTGGCGAAAAATGAGAAGATTCCTTTCTTTGTAAATACGAATGGTGTACAGGTAAAGGTGGTAGGGACTGTTTTTAATGTACGCGCTTATGATGACGATAATTATGTAATGGTGTCTTTGTTGGAAGGTCGTGTCAATTTAGCCACTTTGTCCGGTTCGGTAATGAAACTATTCCCTAGCGAACAGGCTTTTTACGATAAGAATACGGGCCGCATGGAGAAAATGAAATCAAATGCTAGTTCTGCCTGTGACTGGTTGGATGGTGGCCTGACATTTGAAGATGCTCCATTTGCCGACATCGCACACCGTCTGGAGCGCAAATTCCAGGTGAAGATCAGTTTAGAGAGTGAACGTCTGAAAGCGGAACGCTTTTCCGGATGTTTCAATAGTAATCAAAGTATCAATGATATATTGGGAGAAATCAACGTTGAGAAGCAATATACATGGAAAGTTAGTGGAGACACTATCTTTATAACTGACAAGAAAAAGGAGGTAAAATAAGAAAAAGTAAAGTATGATTGGGAACTTAGTCGATAGATATATCGGCGGTTCAGCGTTGTATAGAAAGATATTATGTTAACCTTTAATAGTGAAAAATATGAGATTAATAGTAAAAAGAATATTATTAATGCTTCTGCTTTTGTCTGTAGGAAACGTTTTGACTGGTGGTTTCCAGCTATCGGCACAGGAACAAAGTAAGCGATTCAGTGTGAAAGTAGATAATATTACTTTGAAAGAAGCCATTGAAGTAATAAAGAAGCAAGGCAATTACTCTTTCCTGATTCGTAATAATGACATTGATTTGAATAGGAAAGTCTCTGTGAATATAAATAACGGTACTATTAATGATGTGATGGGACAATTGCTGGCCGGTACGGACGTCAGTTATGAAGTGAACGGACCCCGGGTGATTATGTTCCATGCAGTGACACCGCAGAAAGAACAGGAAAAAGTGTTTGTCTTAAAAGGTAGAATCACTGATCCTACAGGTGAAGGGGTGATTGGGGCAAATGTGAAAGTAGTCGATTCTACGGAAGGTACCATTACGGATATGGATGGCAATTTTTCTTTGATGGTTACTCCGAATGCCCGTTTATCCATATCGTATATCGGCTATGCCACACAGGAAGTGGTGGTGAAAGATCAACGTCCTCTCAATGTAACTTTGAAAGAAGATACTCGGTTAATAGACGAAGTAGTAGTTGTTGGTTACGGCGTACAAAAGAAAGCGAACCTGACAGGTGCGGTGAGCAGTGTGAAGATGGATGATGTTTTAGGTGACCGTCCGGTGGTGTCTGTGAGTGACGCTTTGAAAGGGGCAATGCCCGGCTTGCAGATTACAGGTAATTCAGGAAGACCCGGTGAAGAAATGAGTTTCAACATTCGTGGTGTCAACAGTTTGGATAAGAATGGGAAACCGCTGGTGCTGGTGGATAACGTGGAGATGGATATTAATATGCTCGATCCGAACGATATTGAATCGGTGACTGTTTTGAAGGATGCGGCATCTTCTGCTATTTACGGAGCACGGGCAGCTTTCGGTGTGATTTTGATTACTACAAAGAAAGGCTCGGATGCAACTAAACTCTCTATTAATTATTCAAATAACTTCTCTTTTAGCAGACCTGCCAATATGCCTCATAAGGCTACTCCGCTCCAAACGGTACAGGCTTATAAGGACATGGGGACAATCAATTATCAAAGTGGTCAGAACGTAGATACCTGGTTGGGACTTTTGAAGGAATATAATGCTAATCCGTCTGCATATCCGGATGGTTATGCAATGGTGGACGGGCTGCGTTATAGCTTGGCAGAAACTGATCTTTTCGATGATATGATGGAGACTGGTTTCCAGCAAACTCATAATATCTCGGTAGGTGGCGGTACGAAAGATATTTCTTATCGTTTCTCCTTCGGTATGGTGAATGAAAATGGGGTACTGGCTTCGGATAAAGATACGTACAAGCGTTACAACGTGTCTTCTTATCTCCGCTCGGATGTGTTTTCATGGATTACTCCGGAATTGGATATTAAATATACGAACTCGAACTCTTCATTGCCGGAAACTTCCGGAGGATATGGTATATGGGGAGCAGCAGTCGCATTCCCTTCTTATTTCCCTACTGGAACAATGAATATTGACGGCGAAGAATTACCGATCAATACTCCTCGTAACTTGATTGATCTGGCATATCCGACAACTATTCAAAAGAATAATCTTCGTATTTTCGGAAAGGTTACGATCAGTCCTTTGAAGAATGTGAAGTTGATTGGTGAGTATACATTCAATCATCTAAGTAACGAGAAAACGAAATTTGAGAAGAAGTTCTATTATGCACATGGAGGTAACTTTGTGAAAGAGGTTTCCACTGCCAATTCCAAGTATGAATATTCCAATGGTATTACGGATTATAATGCATTGAACTTCTATGCTAACTATAACAACTCATGGGGCAAACATGATGTAACGGTGATGGGAGGTTTCAATCAGGAGAGTAGTGATTATCGTTATGCTGAGATGTCGCGTATGAATATGATTAATGAAGATCTGCCGTCTATTTCGCAGTCGACAGGTGATTATTTTGCTAAAGACAAATTTGAACGTTATACGGTAAGAGGGTTATTCTATCGCATTAACTATTCGTTTGCCGGCAAGTATTTGCTTGAAACGAACGGACGTTATGACGGTTCTTCCAAATTCCCGAAGAATAGCCGTTTCGGTTTCTTCCCTTCGGTTTCCGCCGGATGGCGTATCAGCGAGGAAGCGTTTATGAAACCTTTGAACTCTGTTCTTTCGAACTTGAAATTGCGTGGTTCTTGGGGTAATATTGGAAATCAGAGCATCACTCCTTACGCATATATTCCCGGTATGGATGCGGAACAGGCTTATTGGACTGTTTCCGGTATTAAAGTTACTACTTTGAAACCAGCTGCTTTGGTTAGCAATAGCTTTACTTGGGAAAAAGTAACGACAATTGATGTCGGATTCGATCTTGGGCTATTGGATAACAGATTGAATATGGTGTTCGACTGGTATCGTAGAGATACTAAGGGTATGCTTGCTCCGGGCTCTGAACTTCCGGGTGTATTAGGTGCAAGTGCCCCTTTACAGAACACGGCTGACCTTCGTTCTAAAGGTTGGGAAATCTCGGTTGACTGGAACGATCAGATCGGAAAAGTGAAATATAGCATAGGCTTTAATCTTTACGATGCGAAAACAAAGATTACTAAATACAACAACGAAACAGGACTGTTTGGCAAGGACAAGAACGATAATGAAACATATCGCGTAGGAATGGAACTGGGTGAAATTTGGGGGTATGTGACCGATCGTTTGTACACAGTGGATGATTTCGATGCAGATGGCAAACTGAAACCGGGTATTGCTAAAGTGGAAGGTTATAATCCGAATCCGGGAGATATATTATATAAGGACTTGGATGGTAATGATATTATCAACAGTGGTACCAGTACAACGAAAGATCCGGGAGACCGTAAAATCATTGGTAATAATACCCGGCGTTATCAGTATGGTATTCATGGTAGTGCAAGTTGGAACGGTTTTTCTCTGTCATTCTTGCTGCAAGGAGTTGGTAAACGAGATTTGTGGGTGATGAACGATCTGTTTTATCCGCATTATGATGCTTGGACTACCGTTTATGATTCACAGTTGAATTATTGGACTCCGGAAAATACGAATAGTTATTTCCCCCGTATTTATGAGAAAGCGGCCGGAAATACAGATGCCAATACACGTGTACAGACTCGTTATCTACAGGATGGATCGTACTTAAGTATTCGTAATATAACGCTTTCTTATAATTTCCCGTCTAAGTGGATGAGTAAGATTGGAGTTAATAATCTGGCTGTGTTCTTCAGTGGTGAGAATCTTTATACGTTCGACCACTTGCCGAAGGGACTTGATCCGGAACGTTCTGTCACGGATGATTTAGGACAACGTGGTTTTACCTATCCGTATATGAGACAGTATTCGTTCGGTATAAACCTTTCATTCTGATTGTTTCACAATTTAAAGAGTAATTATTATGAATAAATATATACTATGTGTAAGCGTTAGTCTTTGTTTTTTGATGTCGTCTTGTCTAAATGACGAATTTCTGGAGGTTTATCCCAAAGGACAGCAAACAGAAGCATCGGTCTTTACTACCTATGACAACTTTAAAACGTATACATGGGGATTGTATAACGTGTTCTTCGGATATACGTATGATACAGGGCAAACGGATGAAATTTTCCGTGGTGATTTTGAATCGGATAACATGATAAAAGGATTGGATGGATATGAAGGTCAGTGGGCATATCGCAAAGCAAAGGCTACGGATGAGTCTAAAGATTGGGATTATGATTATATCCGTCGTGTTAACCTGATGCTCGATAATATTGATCATTCGGAAATGAGTGAAACCGAGAGGGAGCATTGGAGAAGTGTGGGATATTTCTTCCGTTCTTATAAATACTTTCAGATGCTTTCTAAATTTGGTGATATTCCTTGGGTAGAGCATGCTTTGACTGAGGAAAGTCCCGAGCTTTATGGAAAACGTGATAGTCGTGACTTGGTGGCTTCCAATATTCTGTCTAATTTGAAATATGCGGAAACACATATTGGCAGTAATATCGAAGCGGATGGGAAAAATACAATTAATATGTATGTGGTGAAAGCTCTTATTTCCCGTTTTGCTTTATTTGAAGGAACTTGGAGAAAATATCATGGTTTGTCGGGAGCGGATACTTATCTGGAAGAATGTGCCCGTGCTTCTGAAGAGGTGATTAAGCAATATCCGAATGTGCATCCTAAATATGATGAGTTGTTTAATTCGGAAACACTGGATGGGGTGACAGGTATTCTTTTGTATAAGGCTTATGAAACCGGACAGTTAATGCATGGTTTGACCCGTATGGTGCGTACAGGTGAATCTTATATTGAGGCAACGAAAGACGCGGTAGACAGTTATCTTTGTACGGATGGACGACCGGTTAGCACGACGACTAGCCGTTATGGGGGTGATAAGAATATGTATGGACAATTCCGTGATCGTGATTACCGGTTGTATTTGACGATCTGTCCTCCATATATGGTGAAGAAAGAAAACGGACCCAGTACGGCTGATTGGAAATATACGGATAATGCACAGGACAGGGAATTTATAGATTTAATGGCTACGATTTCCGGTGAAACTTATCATCGTTTGCCGTCTTCCAACTTTAAAGGATTCACCGTGCAAGGACAACCTCACTTTAAGAATATGAACTGGGGACAGGGCTGGAACGCTTCCCAAATGGGCTTCTGGGTATGGAAATATTATAATACACATACTGTAGCTACCAACGCGAATGGGGTGAATACAACAGATGCCCCGCTGTTCCGTATAGGTGAGGTGATGGTAAACTATGCCGAAGCGATGTGCGAATTGAACAAATTCGACCAGGCTGCTGCGGATAAGTCTATTAACAAACTTCGGGCAAGAGCTAATGTGGCGAAAATGGTGGTGAATGATATTAATGATGCTTTTGATCCGAAGCGTGATCCTTCCGTTCCTGCTCTTTTGTGGGAAGTGCGTAGAGAGAGACGAGTTGAATTGATGGGCGAAGGTTTCCGTTTGGATGATTTGCGCAGGTGGAAGAAAGGAGACTATGTTAACAAACAACCGCTGGGTGCCTATGTGACAGGGGCTTCGGCCAAGAATTTGAAAGTAACGGGTGGTGCAGGTGCTGATGAAGGATATGTTTATTTCTTTGATACCCCGCTTGGATGGCAGGAACATTATTATCTGTATCCGTTGCCTTTGAAGCAATTGGCGTTAAATACGAATTTGGAACAAAATCCGGTATGGACAAAGTAATTTTAAATTGAAATGATGCACAAGACCTGTAATATTTTAGTATATTGCAGGTCTTGAAAATTTAAGGTAGAAAATGAAAAATAGAATATCAATAAAATATGTGTTTTTTTGTGGAACAGCTTGCTGCATCTCATCTATACTACGTGCACAACAGGATGCATCCCAAATGAATGTGCTTTTTATAATGGCTGATGATATGCGCCCCGAACTGGGGTGTTACGGGGTGAATGTAGTGAAAACTCCTAATATGGACCGTTTGGCGGCAAGTGGCGTCTTGTTTCAGAATGCGTATTGTAATATTCCTGTGAGTGGGGCATCCCGGGCTAGTTTATTGACGGGTGTATATCCTCATTACCCCGATCGCTTTATTAGTTTTTCCGCCTATGCCAGCAAAGATTGTCCCGAAGCAATACCTATTTCGGGATGGTTCACCCGGAATGGTTATCATACTATTTCGGACGGCAAGGTGTTTCATCATATCAGCGATCATGCGGATTCGTGGAGTGAGCCTCCTTACCGGAATCATCCGGATGGATATGATGTATATTGGGCGGAATATAATAAATGGGAACTTTGGATGAATTCGGAATCGGGAAAAACGGTTAATCCGAAAACGATGAGGGGACCTTTTTGTGAATCTGCTGATGTTCCTGATACTGCCTATGATGATGGGAAACTTGCAAACCGAGCTATTCGTGACTTGAAAAGGATGAAGGAGGCTGGCAAACCTTTCTTCTTGGCTTGTGGTTTCTGGAAACCTCATTTGCCGTTCAATGCCCCAAAGAAATATTGGGATTTATATAAACGGGAGGAAATACCTTTGGCTACCAATCGTTTCCGACCTGAAGGATTGCCGGAGCAGGTTCGTAATTCGAGCGAGATATATGCGTATGCACGGGTTGCGGATACGAGTGATATTGACTTCCAGCGGGAGGTAAAACATGGATATTATGCTTGTTTGAGTTATGTGGATGCACAGATTGGCAAGGTATTGGATGCATTGGATGAACTGGGATTATCGGATAATACAATTGTGGTTTTGTTGGGAGATCATGGCTGGAATCTGGGAGAACATGATTTTATAGGTAAACATAATCTGATGAATACTTCTACTCATGTACCGTTGATTGTCCGTGTGCCGGGAATGAAAAAAGGAAAAACAAAATCGATGGTGGAATTTGTTGATTTGTACCCGACTTTATGTGAACTTTGTAAACTGCCTGTTCCCGCTGAACAGCTAAGCGGGCAAAGCTTTGCCGGGGTTTTCAAGAATCTGAAAGCTAAGACGAAAGGTGAAGTCTATATTCAGTGGGAAGGAGGAGATAATGCCGTTGACCGGCGTTATAGTTATGCGGAATGGATGAAAGGCGACGTGAAGAAAGCCAGTATGTTGTTTGACCATCGGATTGACGGGAAGGAAAACAAGAATCGGGTCGATGAAAAAAAATATAAGAATAAGGTTGAATCATTATCTTCTTTTATCAGAATAAAGAAGTCATCATTAAAGAAATAATATGAAAACAGTTTTATTACAGTCCAGCCGTTTGGTATCGGTTGTTTTATTCATGCTTTACGGAATGTCGATGTTTGCCCAGCGACAGGATATCTTGCTAAATAATGATTGGAATTTCCGGTTTTCGCATCAGGTACAGAAGGGAACAGAGGTAAGAGTTGATTTGCCTCATACTTGGAATGCGCAGGATGCTTTGTCCGGTAAGATAGACTATAAACGGGGAATTGGTAATTATGAGAAGAATTTATTTATTCGTCCCGAATGGAAAGGAAAACGTCTTTTTATTCGTTTCGAAGGAGTGAATAACATTGCAGATGTGTTTATAAATCGTCGTCATATAGGTGAGCATCGTGGGGGATATGGAGCTTTTATCTTTGAGATCACAGGAAAGGTGGAATATGGAAAAGAAAACTCTATATTAGTACGGGTGAATAATGGTGAACAGTTGGATATTATGCCTCTGGTCGGTGACTTTAATTTTTACGGAGGTATTTATCGTGATGTACATTTGTTGATTACTGATGAGACGTGTATTTCTCCTTTGGATTATGCTTCCCCCGGAGTACGTCTGATACAGGATAGTGTGAGCCATCGGTATGCTAAGGTACGGGCTATTGTTGATTTATCAAACGGGAGTAGTGGTAATCAGGAAGTGGAGCTTAACGTACGCCTGTTAGATGGTCAAAGGGTGGTGAAAGAAGGAACAAAGAATGTGAATCTTTTTGGAAACGAAGTAATGCAGCAGGAACTTACATTTGAAATCGATCAGCCTCATTTGTGGAATGGTCGTCAGGATCCTTTCCTTTATCAGGCAGAAGTGACTCTTTTCCGGAATGGTCAGATGGTAGATCGTGTTACACAACCGTTGGGACTTCGTTTTTACCGGATCGACCCTGATAAAGGTTTTTTCCTGAATGGAAAACATTTGCCTCTTCAAGGCGTTTGCCGTCATCAGGATAGGAGTGAGGTGGGCAATGCGCTGCGCCCGCAACACCATGAGGAAGATGTGGCATTGATGTTGGAGATGGGAGTGAATGCTGTTCGTTTGGCGCATTATCCGCAGGCTACTTATTTTTATGATCTGATGGATAAAAATGGTATTATTGTATGGGCTGAAATACCTTTTGTGGGTCCTGGTGGATATAATGATAAAGGTTTTGTGGATTTACCTGCTTTCCGTGCCAACGGAAAAGAGCAGCTCAAAGAACTGATTCGTCAACATTATAATCATCCTTCTATTTGTGTATGGGGGCTGTTTAATGAGTTGACGGAGTTGGGAGATAATCCGGTTGAGTACATCAAAGAATTAAATGTGCTGGCACATCAGGAAGATACTACCCGGCCTACGACCTCCGCAAGTAATCAAATGGGAGATTTGAATTTCATAACGGATGCTATTGCTTGGAACCGTTATGATGGATGGTATGGTGGCACTCCCGCTGATTTGGGGAAATGGTTGGATCGAATGCATAAGGATCATCCGGAAATATGTATTGCTATCAGTGAATATGGTGCCGGCGCAAGTATTTACCATCAACAAGATTCGTTGGTTAAAACTGTACCAACTAGTTGGTGGCATCCTGAAAACTGGCAGACGTATTATCACATTGAAAACTGGAAAACAATCTCTTCCCGTCCTTATGTATGGGGGAGCTTTGTCTGGAATATGTTTGATTTTGGCGCTGCACATCGCACTGAAGGAGACCGTCCCGGAATTAATGATAAAGGTTTGGTTACCTTCGACCGGAAAGTTCGTAAAGATGCTTTCTACTTCTATAAGGCCAACTGGAATAGGGAAGAACCAATGCTTTATTTAACAGGCAAACGTAACACAGTACGTACACAACATTTGCAAACAATTACTGCTTTCACGAATCTGTCAGGAGCCGAATTGTTTGTAAACGGTAAGAGTTATGGTAAAGCAATACCGGATTCGTATGCTATTCTGGAATGGAAAAATGTGGAACTAGAACCTGGTGAAAATGAAATAAAGGTTGTTTCCACTAATAAGAAGTTACCTTTGAGCGATAGTTTTCATTGTAGATTGTGATAGGTAGTTTAAATGCTAATCGGAAAGAGCACTGTAAACAAAGTAGGTTTGCAGTGCTTTTTTCTAGGGGTTTCTCTTTTGGGAGATAATAATCCTTCCTGAATCTATAACAGCGGATAATGATACTCCAACAGTATAACAGATCATATCTGACCATAGAAAACCATGTCCAAAGATTAATGCTCCAAGTGTGGTGTTTCGTACAGTATTTGCCCAGTCTGCTTGGTATAGTTGGCTAATTTCTATACAATAAGAAAATAATAAGGAAATAACAATGGTCTTGAGTATAGATAATGACGGGAAAAGAAAGCGTATTCCACAATACACCATGGCTGCCCAAAGCGTATCGCCTGAATACTCTGCGATAAATTCGGGCAATATATCACCATGTTTTCGGGAAGCCAATCCTAACACTATAATTGCGGAAGTAATTGCTAAATAAATCCAACGTTTGTTTTTCACGCAGTAATGTTTTAGTATGGTGCAAATTTATAAAATTAAGTTGGATAACTTGGCAGGATGGATCAAACTCTGATAAAAACAGATTTTATTTACATACTAAACTTTTCGTTCTTTTGAAATGTTATAAGGTCGTTCGAGCTTTATCTCGATAAATGTGTTCATAACCAACCGATTTACGCAATTGTTGTGGAAACGGCTGCAGTTGGTCACTTAAAAAATTAGTAATTAAAATAATAGAGTTATGAAGAATCTTTTTCGACCGTTGTTAGTACTGACAGGATGTATAGTATTGGCGAGTTGTGTAAGTCAGAAGCAATTTAAAGGTTTAAAAACTGATTATACAAAGTTGCAAAAAGAATATCAGGAAAGTCAATTGCAGCTAAGAGAAAATCAGGCACGTTCAACAAGTCTTGAGGAGAGACTTGCCGAAGCGCAGCGGAATAATAGTGAGTTACGCAAGAGCTTGTCCGATATGCAAAGCATCTTGAATAAGAGTCTTACACAGAGCTCTCAAGGGAATATGAATATGGGTAAGTTAATAGATGAGATCAATGCTTCAAACCGTTTCATCCAGCATTTGGTTAAAGAAAAGAATAGATCAGACTCTTTGAATCTCGTAATGGTCAATAAACTTACCCGTTCGCTTACCCGTGAAGAGATGCGTGACTTGGATATTAAGGTATTGAAAGGTGTTGTATATATTTCCTTAGCAGATAACATGCTTTATAAATCAGGAAGTTATGAAATTAGCAATAAAGCAGAGGCTGTGCTTAGTAAAATAGCCAAAATCATTCAGGACTACAAAGATTATGATGTTCTGGTAGAAGGAAATACAGATACCGATCCGATATCTCGTACGAATATACGTAATAATTGGGATTTGAGTGCGTTGCGTGCTTCATCTGTTGTTCAGGCATTACAGAATATTTATGGTATAAATCCCAAACGCCTGACTGCTGCCGGTCGAGGTGAATTTAATCCGGTAGCCGGTAATGATACGGCAGAAGGAAAAGCTCGTAACCGCCGGACCGAGATTATTATAACTCCTAAACTGGATCAGTTTATGGATTTGATAGATCAGGCTCCTGATAATTCTTCATCAGGTATAATGGGGGATGAGAATACAAAAGAGTAAAGGAAATATTTCCATCTAGGGCTAATAATAAAGCGATGAATTTGAATTCATCGCTTTATTATTAGCAATTTGAAACAGATACAGTAAAGTGTTAGAGGTATCTATATTTTATTTTCAGAGCTTGAGAAATTGCTCTATTTTATAGAGAGTCCGATTTGAAATGAGTATTGCTGATTTTAAATGTTTTCGGCAGATGGACCTATTTTGAAAATTCAAACTCATATGGATAAGGAGTTTGATTCCATGAAACCCATTCTATCTTTCCATAATTATGCAAATCACATGGGAAAACCACAGAATAGTCCCATGGATTATATCGATATGGTATGTCAACATATTGACAAGCATATTTATTTGAATATAGCCAATGATATCCTGTTTTAGAGTCGCTATATATTGCTACCATAAAATATTTACCAATCTTTACTTTAGCGGAAGTATATGTTTCCTTTATTGACGAGGCAAATATAGAATAAGTAGCATCAACTATGCTACCATCTTTCTTTTTAATTTTTGATTTTGACAGCAAATTCCAAGTTTCATCTTGTATTTTTTGATAATCAAGTATATTCCCTGAAAAAGTTTGCTTTTTCACATCAAATTCCTCATTGTTGTCAGCCTTAAATAATAAAAATGTGGTGGAAATATTTTCGTAATCAGACTCTGGAGTAAGAGCTTTGTATCCATTTAGCCAAATTTCCTGAATGTCACTTTTTTCTTCATCACTTTTACTACATCCAACTACTATCAGTGCAGTCATAATTAAAAATAGAAGTTTTTTCGGGCTGACCCCAAAGGAACCCTGAATGCATTTGATGCTGTCAAGTTTCTCTTGGTATTCATTGAGTATATTACGTAGTTTGGTATTGATTAGTGCTGCGTCTGGACGTTTGACTACTTGCCCGTTTTTGAATTGTGAAAGACTGTCGACTTTGAATCGAGTGACAATGTACTTTGTTTCTTCTTTGTGATGGATGGCTATACAAATTTTGTGAGATCCATCACTTAACACCTTTGCTGGGATTAGAGCTAATCTGATTGTTGCCATAGTTTCAAAATTTAGAGAAAACACTCGGACAAGATTTCGACAAGGTAAATTGCTCAAAAGTGAGAGTTTTCTCGTTTTTTTTTAATCAATAGCAGCTAATTAGAAAAGTAAAAAGGCTGATTAACCATTTGATAATCAGCCTTTCTGCTAAGTGATTCCGCTGCGATTCGAACGCAGGACCCACGCCTTAGAAGGGCGTTGCTCTATCCAGCTGAGCTACGGAACCAGCCTTATTTGCGGATGCAAAGGTAGTGCTTTTTATGAAAACTCAAAAACTTTCCGGCACTTTTTTATTCATATTTTTCTTTATGGCTATGAATCAGTAATTTATAAAAGAGAAATATTTTGTTTACTTATATGATTGGGGAGGAATGAATAGGAAAACGTCATTTTTACGAAGAATAACGAACGTTATATAGGTTTCAAAAAGGTCAAAAAAATAAAATACGGTTGTGTTTTTCTATTATAACTTCTACTTTTGAACGATAAACAACTAAAAAACACATAAAGTTATGAAGAAATTGATTTTTTTATTTGCATTTTGTATTGTAGTGACTAATGTTTTTGCACAAACCGCCCCAGAGCAATTGAAAAAAGAAGGAAATGATGCATTTAATGCTAAAAATTATCCAGTAGCGTATGCGAAGTTCAGCGAATATCTGAAACAGACTAATAATCAGGATTCTGCAACAGCTTACTATTGTGGTATAGCAGCAGACGAAGTGAAAAAGTATGCGGAAGCCGTGACCTTTTTCGATATTGCTATTCAGAAAAAATTTAATATAGGAAATGCGTATGCTCGTAAAGCTTTGGCTTTAGATGCACAAAAGAAGACTGCTGAATATGTAGCTACATTAGAAGAAGGGCTGAAAGTCGATCCTAAGAATAAGACAATGGTGAAGAATTATGGTCTTCATTATCTAAAAGCAGGACTTGCAGCACAGAAAGCAGGAAAAGCAGAAGAAGCTGAAGATTGTTTTAAGAAAGTAATTCCTTTGGATCACAAGCAATATAAAACAAATGCATTGTACAGTTTAGGAGTTCTGTGCTATAATGATGGCGCTAATATCCTGAAGAAAGCTGCTCCTTTGGCAAATTCTGATGCAGATAAATATGCTGCAGAAAAAGAAAAAGCTGATGGTAGATTTAAAGAAGCATTAGACTATCTGGAAGAAGCTGCTAAGATCTCTCCGGAAAATGAAAATGTGAAGAAGATGCTTCCTCAAGTGAAAGCTGTTATGAAGTAATTTGACCAATTTTATAAATGATAAAGGGTTGCCGATATGACACGTCGGACAACCCTTTTTTATTGCTATCTTTTTCTAATCTATACTTTTTGTGTACATTTGCCTTCCCTAAACGTAGAAGTATTTTATATGCACTTATATAATAAGGAACAGGCTATTAAACGAATGAACCAGTTGGGACAACTCCACCGTCCTTTCATTTTCATTATAAATTATCTACAAGATGTATCTTATATAGAGGAGGTTGCCGCTGTTGATTCCGCTGAAGTTTTGTATAATTTGAATGGATTTACCAATCAGATTATATCGGCTGAAGATGATATAGCTACTTACTCCGCAAAAACAGTGCCTTCACTACATTGGCAGCCTTTCGCAGAATCTTTCTCTTCTTATCAACGTTCGTTTAATATCGTGCGACGGAACATCCTGGCAGGAAATAGTTTCCTTACGAATTTGACGTGTCGCACTCCGGTAGAAACCAATCTCACTCTGAAAGATATTTATTTTCATTCAAAAGCGATTTATAAGCTGTGGATTAAAGATCGTTTTACGGTTTTCTCTCCTGAAATATTTGTTAGAATTCATCAAGGAAAAATTAGCTCATATCCGATGAAGGGAACCATTGATGCTTCAATTCCCTCTGCTGCTCAATTATTGATGAATGATCCGAAAGAGACTGCCGAACATGCTACCATTGTAGATCTGATTCGTAATGATTTAAGTATGGTTGCCAACCGGGTGTCAGTTTCCCGGTATCGGTATATGGACAGGTTACAGACTAATCGGGGAGTCATTTTCCAGACGAGTTCTGAAATTCAGGGTATATTGCCTGAAAATTATCAGGAGCATTTGGGAGATATTATTTTCAGGCTATTACCAGCCGGTTCTATTACCGGTGCTCCAAAGAGAAAAACGATGCAGATTATTCAGGAAGCTGAAACCTACGACAGAGGATTTTATACGGGAGTTATGGGATATTCTGATGGCATTGATTTAGATAGTGCCGTTATGATACGATTTGTAGAACAGGAAGGAGAGAAGATGTATTTTAAAAGTGGAGGTGGGATCACCTGCCAGAGTGATGTGGAAAGCGAGTATAATGAAATGAAACAAAAAGTATATGTACCCATTTATTGAGACTATCCGGATAGAGGATGGACAGATTTATAATCTTGATTATCACACAGAACGCTTTAATAAAACCCGTGCAGCTTTTTGGAAAGACAGCACTCCGCTGGATTTACGGGAATTTATATCTCCGCCAACTTTAAATGGAATTCATAAATGCCGGATTGTATATGGAAAAGAAGTGGAAGAAGTTACGTATGCGCCCTATCAGATGCGACAGGTATCTTCTTTGCATTTGGTTGTGTCTGATACCATTGATTATACTTATAAAAGTGCGTATCGGGAAGAACTGAATGCCTTGTACGCTCAAAGAGGAATGGCGGATGATATTTTAATTGTGAGAAATGGCTATCTGACAGATACCTCTATAGCTAATGTTGCTCTCTATGACGGACATACCTGGTTCACACCGGCTCATCCGTTACTCCGTGGGACGAAACGAAGCGAATTTCTGGACAGGCAGCTCATTGTTGAGAAAGACATTCCGCAAATATGTCTGAAAGACTATTCCCATATCATGTTATTCAACGCAATGATTGACTGGAAACGCATTATATTGCCTATAAATGAGAAACATTTAATTCTATAAACTATAATTAACTGAAATATACAGAGAACTGCTGAACAAAAGTCTCTTTTGTACTGTTATATTTATGTGTTTTTCATAGTATTAGATATAAGATTAATTAAAGAGATTGTACTTCACTTGTGAAAGCTAAAGTACGTCAGAGACAGAAGAGTCTGTTTTTTTGATAAATGTGTTAGAGCATCGGTTTTACCAGGCCGATGCTTTTTTTATGTCCTTTTACCCCCTTTTGTAGTTTATATGAAATAAAATTTGTACGTTTGTAGAGTAATAATAGAAAATGATAAAGATGAACATACCCGTTATCTTTCAGTTTTTAAAAGATCTTTCCGCGAATAATAATCGTGAGTGGTTTAATGAGCATAAGGCAGAATATGAAACAGCCCGTGCCGAGTTCGACAACTTCTTGGCAACAGTGATTGCCCGTATTTCCCTGTTTGATGAAACTATCCGGGGGATTCAGCCCAAAGACTGTACTTATCGCATTTACCGGGATACCCGCTTCTCTGCGGATAAAACACCTTATAAAATACATTTCGGAGGTTATATCAATGCCAAAGGAAAGAAGTCTGATCATTGTGGATATTATGTACACTTGCAGCCGGATGGTTCTATGCTTGCCGGAGGAAGCCTGTGTCTGCCTACCAATATCCTGAAAGCCGTGAGACAATCTATCTATGATAATATCGAAGAGTTTGTTGCGATCGTAGAAGATCCGGAGTTTAAGAAATACTTTCCGGTGATAGGGGAGGATTTTCTGAAAACAGCTCCGAAAGGTTTTCCGAAAGATTTCAAGTACATTGATTATTTGAAATGTAAAGAATACGTTTGCTCTTATAATGTTCCCGATAACTTCTTCACCCGACCGGATATGTTGGAACAGATCGACAAAGTGTTCCGGCAATTCAAACGGTTTGCCGATTTTATAAACTATACGATTGATGATTTTGAATAAATAATGCCTAGAATATAAACTTTAAAATTTAACTTATATGGTAGTAGATACTTTAGAAAATCTGGAGAAATATGCGTCTTTAAACCCTCTGTTTGCACAAGCTATTGAATTCTTGAAGTCTCATGACCTCCAAGCCATGGAAGTTGGTAAGACAGAATTGAAAGGAAAAGATCTGTTGGTGAATATTGCACAAACCAAACCTAAAACAAAAGAGGAAGCCAAACTGGAAACTCATAACGAATTTATAGATATTCAAATCCCATTGTCGGGAACAGAAATAATGGGGTATACTGCTGCTAAAGACTGTGTTCCGGCAGATGCACCTTATAACGCGGAAAAAGATATTACTTTCTTCGAAGGATTAGCAGAAACATACGTTGCCGTAAAACCGGGAATGTTTGCTATCTTTTTCCCACAAGACGGTCATGCTCCCGGTATCACTCCAGATGGTGTGAAGAAAGTAATCGTAAAAGTAAAAGCATAATCCTAATTCAATTCTGATATGGAAAAGACACTTAATCTCGTAAAAAACGATCCCTGGCTGGAGCCTTTTGCCGGTGCTATCACCGGACGCCATCAGCATGTATTAGACAAAGAAGCTGAATTGACGAATAAGGGAAAACAAACCCTTTCAGATTTTGCATCAGGGTATCTTTATTTTGGATTGCATCGCACCGATAAGGGGTGGACTTTCCGTGAATGGGCTCCTAATGCTACTCATATTTATATGGTGGGTACATTTAATAATTGGGAGGAAAAAGCCGCCTACAAGCTGAAAAAGCAAGAGAATGGCAATTGGGAAATCAACCTCCCGGCGGATGCCATTCATCATGGCGACCTTTATAAACTGAATGTATATTGGGAAGGCGGACAAGGCGAACGTATTCCTGCATGGGCTACACGTGTGGTACAGGATGAACAGACCAAAATATTCAGTGCACAAGTCTGGGCTCCGGAGAAACCCTATAAATTCAAGAAGAAAACATTTAAGCCTGACACGAATCCACTGTTGATTTATGAATGTCATATCGGAATGGCACAGCAGGAGGAAAAAGTGGGCACATATAATGAATTCCGCGAGAAAATCCTTCCTCGTATTGCTGAAGAAGGATATAATTGTATCCAGATTATGGCTATTCAGGAACATCCATATTATGGAAGCTTCGGCTATCATGTATCCAGTTTCTTTGCTGCCTCTTCGCGTTTTGGTACTCCCGATGAATTAAAAGCACTGATTGATGCTGCTCATGAGATGGGTATTGCTGTGATTATGGACATCGTTCATTCACATGCAGTGAAGAATGAAGTAGAAGGACTAGGAAACTTTGCCGGTGATCCGAATCAATATTTTTATCCGGGCGCTCGTCGCGAACATCCCGCTTGGGACTCTCTCTGCTTCGATTATGGCAAGAACGAAGTGATCCACTTCCTATTGTCAAACTGCAAGTACTGGCTGGAAGAATATAAATTTGACGGATTCCGTTTTGATGGAGTAACTTCTATGTTATATTACAGCCATGGACTGGGTGAAGCTTTCTGTAACTACGGAGATTATTTCAACGGTCATCAGGATGATAATGCAATTTGTTACCTGACACTGGCTAATGAAGTGATTCATCAGGTAAATCCGAAGGCGATAACCATTGCCGAAGAAGTTTCCGGTATGCCGGGACTGGCTGCCAAAGTAGAAGATGGCGGTTACGGCTTCGATTATCGTATGGCCATGAATATTCCGGACTACTGGATCAAGACAATCAAAGAAAAGATCGATGAAGACTGGAAACCTTCCAGTATGTTCTGGGAAGTAACCAACCGTCGCCAGGATGAAAAGACCATTTCGTATGCAGAAAGTCATGACCAGGCATTGGTAGGAGACAAGACGATTATCTTCCGCCTGATTGATGCCGATATGTACTGGCACATGCAGAAGGGAGACGAAAATTATGTTGTCAACCGTGGTATTGCTTTGCATAAAATGATCCGCTTGCTGACCTCTTCGACTATCAACGGAGGTTATCTGAACTTTATGGGAAATGAATTCGGGCATCCCGAATGGATTGACTTCCCACGTGAAGGTAACGGATGGTCGTGCAAATATGCCCGCCGCCAATGGGATTTGGTGGACAACAAAAATCTGACCTATCACTATATGGGTGATTTTGATAAAGAAATGCTGAAAGTTCTCAAGAGTGTGAAAGATTTCCAGGCAACACCAGTTCAGGAAATATGGCATAATGATGGCGATCAGGTACTGGCATACGAACGGAAAGACCTTATATTTGTCTTTAACTTTAATCCGAAGCAGTCATTCACTGATTATGGATTCCTGGTAACTCCGGGAGCTTATGAAGTGATACTGAACACTGACGATGTAGCATTTGGAGGAAATGGTTTGACAGACGACTCTGTCGTGCACTTCACTATTACCGATCCGCTGTACAAGAAGGAAAAGAAAGAGTGGCTGAAACTCTATATTCCTGCCCGTACTGCCGTAGTACTTAGAAAGAAAAAATAATTTTATCTTTAAACCAATAAGCCCCCGCAGATATTCAATAATATTTGTGGGGGCTTTTTGGTTTATTACCCTATTCTATGATTCAGTTCCTAGTTTGCCAGAAAGGTACTTGGCCCGAGAATATCATACATATCACTAACATTGCGCGTTTTGAGCAATATCCCTTGTGGAGTATAGAATAACTGATATTTGATGTCGACATTATCTTGCCCTACCTTAATTACTATAATAGCCTGCCATTTGGGAAACTCCACCATTGTCACATTATCTACCACCCAATTTGCGTATGGCCCGGATACAAAGGCATTATAGACTGTTGGGGTCAGTCGGTCGAGACTGACAAGATCAGTCAGTGTCATCACCCATTGTCCCCGGACGTTGAACCACACATTTTTAGTAAATCCGTTCATTGCAAAGTTGGCACAATAATATCCATCGTCTTGTGACCAGGCGACGCCATTTGCTTTAGGATACATTTTCTTGAAAGTTGACTGTACATTGCCGGGAGGGGTATCTCCAAAGACAGATGTAGATAATAGCAGAAACAATGCGATTGCACAAATCATAAATTTCTTCATAAGCTTTGAGTTTAGAGGATTATTTATCTACCTAAACAGCCTTTGAGAATATTTGTTTGAGTGATGTGCATAAAATAATCCCCCGGTCATTCATAAGTGGCCGAGGGATGAAGAGTATACAGATCTTAGGCTTTTTACTTAAAAAGTAATCTTTAGAATCTTTCCGTTATAACCTCCGACTGAAACATCCGTGGGTTTATAAGGTAATAGGCTGATTTCTTCTTTAGCGCCCGTCATCAAATCAGTGGCCTGATAAGACTCCATTTGAGGAATCTGTAAAAAGTCGAAAGCATGCGAAGGTACATTGACGGCAACATCTACCAGTTGACTGTCGAAATTAATAACGAAAAACAGAATCTCATTTTTATATTTTCGCATAAAGGTATATTGTTTATGCTCATTGAAACGCCATCCGTTTATATTGGCATACATTAAGTCAAAAAATACTCCCTTGCTGATTGCCTGCTCTTCGTTACAAATCGTCAGTACTTTTTGGTAGACAGAGTAGAGGTGTTTATGTTCTTCAGTAAGCATCTTCCCGTCAAATTTACCTCCGTTGCGCCAGCGTCGTATGGTGTCTACACTCCAATAATCGAATATGGTAGTTCGTCCGTCCCTTCCGCTGAATCCTTCACTATCCATGCCCAGTTCTCCAAACTCCTGACCGAAGTAGATCATCATAGGATTAGTGTTCATACAGGCGGAAACGATCAGTGCGGGAATTCCTTTACGCGGGTTTCCGGCAAAGAAATCAGAAGCGATACGTTGCTCGTCGTGGTTCTCCAGGAAGTTGAGCATCTTTTTCTCTATTCCATTCAGGCTTTGCCAGCAATGAGTGATAGCGGATGCAGATTCATATCCACAAGCTACATTACGTAACGTGTCATACAGGCCTACCTTATCATACAAGTAATCAAACTTGCCACGGAACAGATAGCTACGGTATTCACCTGGATTGTAAACCTCTGCGATGAAAAGTATTTCAGGATAAGCCTCTTTTACTTGAGGAATAGCCCATTCCCAGAATTCAACAGGAACCATTTCGGCCATGTCGCAGCGGAAACCGTCAATGTCTTTTGATGCCCAGAAAAGAAGAATGTCCAGCATCTTTATCCAAGTATCCGGAGTCGGGGAAAAGTGGCAGGTACCTCCATTCTGATAATCCACTCCATAGTTTAATTTCACTGTTTCATACCAGTCGGTGATATTGGGAGTAGCATCAAAACGATTGTTACCGGTAGCTTTCGCCGGGAATTCCCGGTAAGGCTCTGCTGCACCGTCTTTCATGTCGAACTGGGCATGGAGTTCCGCTTGCGGAATATAATAGAAATTATTATATGGGCTGAAAGATTGGCTGGAGTCATCGTTAGCTCCCAATTCGGTCGTACCGTCCGGTTGTGCATCCGAGTGATATTGGCGTGCTACGTGATTAGGTACAAAATCAATAATTACTTTCAGACCTGTGCGATGTGTGCGATGTACCAGATTCTCAAATTCTTTCATACGTCCTTGCACGTCGTTAGCCAAGTCAGGATCTACATCATAATAATCCTTGATAGCATACGGAGAACCAGCTTTTCCTTTCACAATAGCAGGATGATCCGGACTGATATTATAACGGCGATAGTCCGTTTGAGTGGCATGCTCGATGATGCCTGTATACCATATATGTGTAGCACCTAATTTCTTGATTTCACCAAGTGCTTTGAGCGTGAAATCAGCCATTTTCCCGCAACCATTGGTGGCAATGTCTCCATTGTAGACACAGTGGTTGTTGTTATTTCCAAACAGGCGGGTGAATACTTGGTAGATAATTATTTTATTTTCGTCATTCATATAGAGTAGATTATTAATATTCGTATTCATTCTTGTTTCTGATGGATAGGAGATTATTTCCATATTTTCCCCTTTTCTTCCAACAGTTGACTAAGTACTTCGTTAGCTGTATTATAGCCTTGCCCGAAGATTTCTTCAGCTTTTTCCAGTTCGGTGTTACTGTACCCGTATAGGTTGTATGGTTCGATTAATAAATCGCATTTTTCTCTTTCGGGAAAGGTATTGGCGCGGAACATGAAATGGAATGAGCGCATAGCAATGCTTACAATATTCATTTTGTAATCCTGTGCCATGATGGGACTTACGTTGACAGCTACCACTTTATTGCAAACCCTGCGCAGGGTAGAGACCGGAAGATTCATCATCAATCCTCCATCCACATAGTTAGTGCCGTCTATGTTGACCGGAGAAAACATGACAGGCATACAGCAGGAAGCGGCGACCCGTTCCGCTATGCTTCCCCGATGAAAGTGAACCATGCGACCGTGATCGAGGTCAGTTGCTGTGATAATCAGGGGAAGTTGTAGCTCTTCCAGATTTTTTGCTTTTAAGTTAGTCCGGAGAAAATCAATAAATTCACAGAGGTCAAATAGTCCCTTCTTGGGAATCACCAGTTTGGTTAAATCCTGGAATTTATGTCCGGAGAAATAATCAAGTACTTTGTGCGGCTCGTTGCCGTCCGCGTAAAAGACACCTGCAAGTGCCCCTGCACTTACTCCAGAGATGATTTCCGGTTTAATATCATGTTCCAAAAGAGCTTGCATGACTCCCAAATGGGCAAATCCTTTAATAAATCCTCCGCTTAGTGCATAGCCAATCTGATATTTCCGGCTATTCCAGTTATTTGTGAATACCTCCATGAATTGCTTTCTTTAGTTCGCCACGAATTTAGTGAATTTATTGAAAGTAGGAGGAATATAATGGATAGTTTTTTTTAAATCCATACCATCTGTCTTGTTCACATTTGAAATAAACCGTCATAGAACATAAAACACGGATGGAAACTCTGCTCCGGCACCATGCCGGTCAGAATCCGAAATCGTCTATCTCAACTTTGTGCTCTTCGCTTTCTTTGAATGGTTTTGCTTCTTTTTGTACGGGATTTCCTTCGATATAGATGGCACGGAATGGACGGGCTGGGCAAACATATTCACATCCTCCACAACCTACACATATTTCTTTATTTACATGAGGAATCGTCAATCCGTCCTTATACGGCACCATCGCTACTGCTTGTGTGGGACAGTGTTCGGAGCAGGCTCCGCAACTGGTTCCATCAGTATAAACAATGCAATTTTCCTCGATGAAAACAACATATCCCATTTGTGTAAGATGTTTTTGCTCTACATTTATGGGAAGAATTGCTCCATTGGGACAGACATCTCCACAGACAGTACAGTCAAAGTTACAAAATCCTTTCTCAAAGCTAACAGTAGGTTGCATCATGCCTGCCAAGCCATATTCCATAAAAGCCGGTTTCAAGATATGAGAAGGGCATTTGCTGACACAAAGATGACAGGATGTGCATTGCTGTTGGAAGTGTTCCCGACTGATAGACCCCGGAGGAGTGATCGGATTTTCCTTTTTGTATGCCTTCTTACCTTCCAAGCTTGCTACAGATTCCTTGGCTTGGGAGATGAGTTTGGGGGTTGCTCCGGCAGTAACAAGACCGGCAACCAAAAAACGGCGTTTGGATGAATCCAAATCCGGTGATGATGGTGCAGGAGTTTCTACATCAGACTGTTTTTTTAAAGAAGGGGCGTAAACTAATGCTTTTTGTTTGCATACTCCCAAACAGTTGAAACAATCTACACAACGACTATAATCAATAGCGTGTTCTTTACTATTGATGCAAGCTGCTTTGCATTTGGTGGCACAAAGCCCGCATCCATTACATTTGGCAGTATCAATACGGACTTTGAATAATGAAAATCGGCTCAATAACCCCAATATTGTTCCTACGGGACAAATCGTATTGCACCATGTCCGTCCATGTTTCCATGCCATTACAAAGATGACTGCAAGAGTAATAATAGCGATGAGAAGGGAAGAAATGCTCAAGATGGAGGTGTCTACCTGATAAAATGTATAATTGTCAAATCTGGCAAAGAGTGATTCCAGCAGATTATTCCCCAGCATATAGATAGGTTTGAATATGTGCACTACCACACGTCCATACGCACTGTACGGATCGAGCAAACCAACAATAAATGTAAATCCACATAGAAACCCGACCACTGTCAGTCCGAGCACACCCCAGCGCAATTTGTTTTTTGCAGGACTGTAACTATATCTTTTTTTCTTTTTTCCCGTTGCTTTGGAAATTCGTGCAATCACATCCTGCAAGATACCCATAGGGCAGATTGTAGAACAATATACACGCCCGAATAAAAGCGTTAACACAATGAGAAATAATAAGATACCTATACTTAGTGAAAAGATGGCTGGAATAAATTGCAAATGTGCCAGCCGATGAAAACTGTTCGGTAATATTTCTGCGAAATCGAGAAAAAAGAAAGAAATCAGCACAAATAAAAGTGCTGAGATTCCAATACGTAGCCTTCTTAACATGGTTGTTTTACATCTTAATTCGCTTGACATTCAATTTGTCAATGTTCATGGTTCCTATTTTCAATGCTTCCCCATTGGCGAGATGTCCTACTGTATCCAGTGGCATCTCACGTACTTGATTGAAGAACTTGGCAGCAGCCGTATCCACGGCTACAATATCCGGTGAGATAAACAATCCTTTTGCCAGTACAACATCGGATGCAGAGCGTCCCCGGGGACCGTTTGTTTTCATGATCCGGTAGGCGTCTACTACGTTGAGTACAGCTTTCTTCTGTAATGTACAGATATCTGCGATGCATTGTTGCAAATCGTTCTGGTGGAAGAATCCGCGATCCCACACAATCCCCATGTGATTTTTCATGGAGATAGTCAGATTGGCACCTCCGTGATTCTTCAGAATAGGAACATTGATCCATACATCACAATCCAGAATCGCTTCGTGCACTTTGGCTTTCTTCATCTTTTTGCCTTTTGGCAGATCAATTGGTTTGTAATACGACTCCAGATGTGCAGGCATTACTTTGGCTCCGGCTTTTTTGGCAGCAGCTTCAATACCACTGTTTTTGTAGCATTTCTGCCAATCGTCACAAGTATGGTCGAACACGACCACTTCTTTAGCTCCGGCGGCAAAACATTGTCTGACGATTTCTTCAATCAGTTTCGGATTCGTATTTCCTGCCAGTTCCGGCACTTTATCCCAACCGATATTAGGTTTTACAACCACTTTCTGTCCCGGTTTCACGAATTGCTTCATACCCCCCAGTTCGCTTATGGCACGGCGGAACATCTCTTCGGGTTCTCCGCCCATAACGGCCACCAGATCAGGATTGCTTCCGTTTGCTTTATTGATTGTTTGAGTTAACACCTCCATAGCCTCCGAACGCTGTATAGTCAAGGCGGCTCCGGTGATAGCTACTGTTTTTAAAAAATCCCTTCTGTCCATCTTTCTATATTAGTTTAGAGTTTGGCAATTGCTTTCAGGAGGGCGTATCCGCCGAACCATTGCAGTAACATTCCCGGAATACCGATACGGAAGTCCTGTACTGCTTCGTAGAAACTTCCGACGATGGCCCATTCAAATGCAACGCCTATGACTTGATAAGTGAGTACGACACCAAGAATGGCCAGTAATGAAACCGATTTTATAGTACGTGCTGCAAGAGCTGAAGCTCCGGCGAGTAAGGACGATTTGATTAATAGGATGGGAAGTACCGCTTCCGAGGGCATGGCAAACAATAAATGATTGATGACTGGTGAAAGAATAGCAGTCAATAATCCTACAAGAAAACCATATTTATAAGCCGCAATCAGCGTGAAAAAATAAATAGGTAACAGGGTAGGACCACCATAAGGTACAAGATGGCATAATTGTGGAAGTGCAATGTTACCCGCTACAAATAGTAAGGCGAACAGGTAGGTTTTCACATTGCTGTGTTTCAGCGAATAGAGTTTGACGGATGTTTCCATTTTCGTTGATACTTTAATGTTGAATAGAACGATAATATATTAATAATAAGACTTTTCTCCAGATAAAAGGTTTAATCCGACTGATATATTATTTTAATCCTGTAGGAAAAGAAAGTTTCAGGCGCTTGAAACTTTTAGTTTCCCGGCATGAAACTAATGGTTTCTCGGTGTGAAACTGATGGTTTCAAAGCGTGAAACTATAAGTTCCACACTGGGAAACAAAATAGGACAGGCAGGGATTGATATTCAGAAAATATCTGTCTTGATAATGAATTGTCAGTATCAAGTGGCAGTTTCTTCCTATAACAACGAAAGAGAAGCCTTGTATGTTCGGAATAAGCATACCTAATGTCCCGATAATTGTATAATGATATGCAATTTCGTTATGGGAGATTATCCGTTCATTCTTTCTTTAATCTTTCCCCATGCATGCGTATCGAATAGACAACTTTGGCGCATCGTCTCATACATCTCTTTAAATCCGGACATAGGTATGGTATAGCTTAGTTTGTCAGCTTCGAAATGAGGGCGAACCGATGGGTCGAAGAAACCGAGGAAAGTGCGTTTGCCTCCTTTACGATTTTCTATCGTGGCTTGCGTCACTACAGCACTACAGCCGGAACCAAAGGTAGAAACGACGCAATCTGCTGCGTTATTATCATAAAAAGCCCAAGTGGTCAAGCCCGAAAGCATATCCGGATTTGCCAGAAATACGACACCTTCTATTTCTTCAAGGCTTTCTACCTTATCTATACGTGCAAAATGAAGATACTTGTTTTCTGTTCGGGGAACTCCGATTTGCTGTATAAAGTCGATGACCATTTCAGGAGTCTGTTTGTATTTCTCTTTGAGCGAAACGAAAGTCGGTACACGTTCTGGCATTTCGGTGAAGCCAGTATAGAATTTACCGCCGCCACAACCGATGTTTTCAGTATTCAGGCTGATAATACCACCATCTCTTACCGTCTTCATACCTTTGTTTTCTGTTTCTCCTTTTTGCTCGTCCGAGTACCAGAAAACAAGAGGCAATTCAGCATTTTCTCCGAATGCCTCTTTGAAATTTTGAATAAAAGTTTGGATGTCCATAAGCTTATCAATTTTAGTTCTTTATGTAGGTCTTTCTACAAAGTTAGAATGAAAAAGGATAAGCGCAAGTGATTTAAAAGTTAATGTTTGATACACTTTTCTTACACTCTTCCAGCCTCTCCAATCCCTCTTTCGACAGTTTGGGGTAATGTAAATCCAATTGCTGCATCCGGTCACAAATAATTCGTCCTACTGCGTAACGCATGAACCATTTATTATCGGCAGGGATTATATACCATGGAGCCAGTTCCGTTGATGTCTCCGTCAGTACATCGGCATAAGCATTCATATAGTCCTCCCAGAATTGACGCTCTTTGATGTCCGCCGAAGAGAATTTCCAGTTTTTAGATGCATCGTCCAGTCGCTCCATGAATCGATTTTTCTGTTCGGCTTTCGATACATTGAGAAAGAATTTCAGGACAATCGTTCCATTCTCCGTCAGATAGCGTTCAAAATCGTTGATCTGTCGATAACGACGCTTCCAGAAGTCGGGATCAATGTCATTTATGGTTTCGACACCTGGTAACTTGTTGGATAGAATAATTTCCGGATGCACTTTGGCAATCAGCACATCTTCGTAGTGCGAACGGTTGAAAATGCCGATTCGTCCTCTTTCCGGGAGAGAGCGATTGATACGCCAGAGATAATCATGGTCCAGTTCTTCAGCAGACGGTTGTTTGAACGAATACACCTGGCATCCCTGTGGGTTAATGCCGGACATCACATGCTTGATAGTCCCGTCTTTTCCTGCAGCATCCATCGCCTGAAAGATAATCAGGATTGAATACCGGTCTTGTGCATAAAGCATACTTTGCAGCTCCGAAAGCTTCTCAATATCCTTTGCCAGTTGCTCTTTAGCGTCTTGTTTGGATAAATCGCTAGTGAATGACGAGTCAAAATCCGATACCAAATGTTTCTTTCCGGGCTTTGCCAGCAGGTCTTTTAGAATATCCTTTTTCATGTGACGGTAGTTTTAATAGTTCTATTCAAATAAAACAGTTGAGGCAGTCAATTGGTTTTTATAATCAGTATGTTTGAGACATTTCATGAGAAAGAGGCTTCTTGACGGATAATGACCAAAAATGAACGGATATTGCTCTGGTATCATGAAGGAATTTATCCGAAATTTGCAATCGAATTAGTACTATATAATAAAAGAAACAATGAAGTATTTGAATAAAGAAACCAATGGTATCACCCTTTCACGTATCGGACTGGGTGCCATGAGAATGGCTGACGTTCAGCAGGGAGTCGACACGATACATGCCGCGCTGGACAGTGGAATTACGTATCTGAACACAGGGGACTTTTATGGTCACGGAGAAAGTGAACTGGTGATCCGCGAGGCTTTGAAAACCCGGAAGCGCGAAGACATTTTTATCGCCGTCAAGTTTGGTGGAATGCTCACTCCAGATGATCGGTTCTATGGTATTGACGTCCGTCCGCAGAACGTACAAAATTATCTGGCTTACACTTTGAAACGATTAGGCACAGATTATGTTGACCTCTATCAGCCAGCACGTATCAATCCGCACATCCCGGTGGAAGATACTATTGGTGCCGTTCTCCGTCGCCATACCTATGCCAGCGGCAGTTATCAAGGTCAAAGAATAGATTTATAATCTGATTCTTGATGACATAAGAGTGGTAGACGTGTTCTTTATCAGGAATATAACTTTTAATGAGTTCAACCTGTTTTCTCAAACGCAGGCTTTGTTCCTCACTCAACTCTTGCCTGGTATGTAATTTCTTCAACTGACCCGCCTGTTGCAGACGGATGCCGGATGTCATAGCCATTATTTCCTTTTTCAATTCAGCAGAATGAATGATGAGATAGCCCTTGAAATCGGCTGAATAAGCTGTGTGCTCTATAATATCATCCGGATACACCTGCATCACCATGTTCTTTTTCAGTGTATGCGATAAATAGTTTATTCCTATTGTAATTTCTCCGGAAAGAACAAAGATGAGGGAATAGCCTTTCAAACGTATCGGATAGTTTTTGACTTGAACCGGTGAACGACGGGAGTTATCCATATCTATGACGGACAATTGCTCCTGAAAGGTAGCTTCTGCGGATATTCTTTCAAAGTATTCTGGTAAAGCTAAATCTACCACCTGTTCCATAAAAACACTATTATAATTTGTAGAAAACAAAGTTCGCACTATTCTTACAGAAAAAAGAGAGTATAGGCCACTTTGTTTTAGTCAGAATCCGATATTACATATTTTTAAGACGATAGCGTCTTCAATCGGGAGAAAAACAGACATTCAACTTCGTTTTCAATAATAATTACTTATATTTGTCCGGATATGGAATAAGAAAAACCGATATGAAGTATTTGTTAATATGTGCAGGCTTGCTTCTCATAGTCTTTCACTCATGGGGACAGGAGAGGCTTGCGGATAGAATCGCTCCTCCGTCAGGATATGTTAGAGAGACCTGCTCCGATAATTCGTTTACAACTTATTTGCGCAATTTGCCATTATTGCCTAAAGGCAGTAAAGTGTTACTTTACAATGGAAAAGAAAAAGCCAATCAGGCAGCCGCATTTGCAGTCGTAGATATGGAGATAGGCAATCGTGATTTGCAGCAGTGTGCCGATGCAGTGATACGCTTGCGGGCGGAATATCTGTGGAAACATAAACGGTATGCAGATATAAAATTCAACTTCACAAGTGGATTTACTGCCGAATATAAGAAATGGGCGGAGGGAAATCGAATAAAAGTCAACGATAATCAGGTTCAATGGTATGCTTCGGGCAAAGGAGTGGATTATTCCTATAAAACTTTTCGAAACTATCTCGATATGGTTTTTATGTATGCCGGAACTGCCTCTTTATCTCGTGAACTCCCAGCTGTGCTTTATACTTCCTTGCAACCCGGGGATGTCTTTATTAAAGGCGGTTCACCCGGTCATGCTGTGATTGTTATGGATGTTGCCATTCATCCGAATACCGGGAAGAAAGTATTTCTCCTGGCACAAAGCTATATGCCTGCCCAACAGATTCATATCCTGGTCAATCCAACCAGCCGAAACCTTTCTCCCTGGTACGAGCTGACCGAAACGGATACTGGGAAACTATACACTCCGGAATGGATTTTTGAGAAGAAAGATCTGAAGCGTTTTAAATAGGATAATAGACGTAAATGCAGCATAACAGAGAAATAATTAAATCTTTTCTTACTCGATTTTCCATCTTTTCCTTATCTTTGGCATTCAACAAACCGTTTTAATCATACAACAACGAAAAACAACCGATTATGAATTATGATTTATCAATGAATGCTAACCAGTTGGTGGCATTCCTTCAAAAACCAACTTCAGAGTTTACAAAAGCTGACATTATCTCATTTATCCAGCAAAAAGATATCCGCATGGTTAATTTTATGTATCCGGCGGGAGACGGGCGTCTGAAAACTCTGAACTTTGTCATCAACAATCAAGCTTATCTGGAAGCTATTCTCACATGTGGAGAACGGGTAGACGGTTCCAGCCTTTTCTCATTTATAGAAGCGGGCAGTAGTGACCTTTATGTAATTCCCCGTTTTTGCACAGCATTCGTTGATCCGTTTGCCGAGATTCCGACGCTGTCTATGCTGTGCTCTTTCTTCAATAAAGACGGCGAACCCCTCGAAAGTGCACCAGAACACACTCTTTACAAAGCAAGCAAAACTTTTACAGAAGTTACCGGAATGGAATTTCAGGCAATGGGCGAATTGGAATATTATGTAATAGCTCCGGATACTGGTATGTTTCAGGCAACCGACCAACGTGGTTATCACGAATCGGGTCCTTATGCTAAATTCAATGAGTTCCGTACTCAATGTATGTCTTACATCGCACAGACAGGCGGGCAAATAAAGTATGGACACTCCGAAGTGGGTAATTTTACGCTGGATGGTTATATCTATGAGCAGAATGAAATAGAATTCCTGCCGGTTCCCGTATCGCAGGCAGCAGATCAATTAATGATTGCCAAATGGGTGATTCGTAACCTGGGATTTAGATATGGATACAATGTAACCTTTGCTCCAAAGATTACGGCAGGTAAAGCAGGTTCGGGCTTGCATGTCCACATGCGTATCATGAAAGACGGAAAGAACCAGATGCTGAAAGACGGTGTTTTGTCGGAAACAGCACGCAAGGCAATTGCCGGAATGATGGTGCTTGCTCCGTCAATTACTGCTTTTGGAAATACCAATCCTACTTCTTATTTCCGTCTCGTTCCTCATCAGGAAGCACCTACCAATGTTTGTTGGGGAGATCGTAACCGCTCTGTATTAGTGCGTGTACCTCTGGGATGGGCTGCAAAAACAGATATGTGTACATTGGCAAATCCGTTGGAAGCTGAAAGTCATTTTGACACCAGCCAGAAGCAGACTGTAGAAATGCGTTCTCCGGATGGTTCGGCAGATTTGTATCAACTGTTGGCTGGTTTGGCTGTTGCCTGCCGTCATGGTTTTGAGATTGAAAATGCGCTGGACATTGCTGAAAAAACTTATGTAAATGTGAATATCCATCAGAAAGAAAACGAAGATAAGCTGAAATCACTGGCGCAACTGCCGGATAGCTGTGAAGCTTCTGCCGATTGCTTGCAACAACAACGGGCAATCTTTGAACAATATAATGTATTCAGCCCGGCAATGATTGATGGTATCATCCGCAGACTTCGTGGTTATGAAGATAAAACATTGCGTGCGGATTTGGAAGGAAAACCGATGGAGATGTTAGATCTCGTACATAAGTATTTCCATTGTGGATAATTAAAAAATGATATATGAATAAAAGACTATCTTCGGTTGAAAGGTAGTCTTTTATTTTTTTATATAATACATTCAGACCAAACAGGCTACAAATTTACAGGTTTGGTCTACTTAATGCCGGGTTTGGTCTACAAACTCTCTACGCAGATCGGTAAAACTCTACTTTTGTCTCATTCAAACCCTAAAACAGATAAAAGAATGAGGATTATTTTGTTAAGTGCGTTCGCCTTGTTTCTATTACTTCCTGAAAATATACAGGCACAGGTTACTGTGAAAACCGGGTATATATCTTCTTCCCGATATAAAGATGAAAACGGACAGTATCCCGGGAAAGGGGATATGTGCTTTGTGGAAGGGAACGTCAATATTCCCGTATCACAGAAAATGAATGAAAGAAATCAGCCAACTCTTTGGATGATTTCGGCAGGAGGAAGCTATACGGCAATGAATAATAAGAATCTTCAATCTTACATAGACATAGATCAAATTATAAATATGCAGTTGAGCGTAACCAATATTCGCCCTATCAGCAAAAAATGGCTCTTGTTGACGACAGTTGGTGCAGGTGTTTATACCTCTTCTGATGTAAAACTGAAGAATGTTCTGGGACAGGGAGGAGTTATTTTCATCCGGCAGTTCAAGTCCAATTTATCTCTTGGAGCCGGATTGGCTGTGAACAACACATTTGGTTATCCGATGGTATTTCCTGCTATTTATTTTGATTGGAGCACTGAAGGACGTTATCAAATTAAAGTTTCGATGCTGAATGCCATGGAAGTATCGGCAGGAATGAAAATGAATAAATATCTGAATCTAAGGATCGTGGCAGAGATGAACGGGTCATTGGCATTGTTGGAAAGAGAAGGAAAAGATACTATGTTTTCCCAGCAATTCATTATTGTAGGTTTACAACCGGAAGTAAGTATGGGGAATTCTTTTTCAATCACTGCTACTGCCGGTGTGTCGTGTAGCAGAATAGCTTATTACACTACTCGCACTTTAAAGGCTTTCTTCGAAGATATGTCTAAAGATACTGATCCATATTTTAAACCGGCAATGTATGTTTCGGTGGGAATGAAGTATAAGTTCTAAAAAAATGGTAACTTTATCGCCTGATGTCAGTTAAGATACTATTATATACGTTACTGAAGCAAATTGGGATATTTCTTGTAGTCTCCTTTTTAGTGTTCAGAGGCACTTTTGTCGAAAGCGATAGTTTAGGGCTAAATCTTTCTACGGGAGTTAGTCTTTTACTTTCTGTCATTCTATGGGGAATCATAAATCTGCATACTTACTGGTTAATTCCCGGTTATCTGTTTCAGCGTAGATATAAAAAGTATATCATATATTTGAGTTGCCTTGTTGGATTTATGCTGACCGCCATGGTTGGTGCTATTTGTTTTCTAGGGCAATATTATGTTATACCCGAACAGATGCAAAGACTAAACAGTGATCTCCCTTTCTTTCTGTTGATAAATGCATTGGCACTGATACTCTATTTCCTGGCTTTTTCTTTTACTATTTTTCTGCATCGTTGGGTGGCCTATCAACAACGATTAAATGAATTGGAGAATATTAGCATACAGACTGATCTAAATCATTTGAAAGATCAACTCCAACCGGAGTTTTTTTCGAGAATATTGAATAAGGTACGAACCTTGCTGGGAGAAGATGGAGAAAAGGCGTCATTGCTTATCTTTAAATTAAGTCGGTTGCTTAGATACCAACTTTATGAAAGTGAACGGCAACAGGTATTGTTGGGAGATGATATCGATCTTATGACTGATTATATGAAGTTGGAGAAACTATGTAATCCGGAGTTTAATTTTGAAGTCAACATCCTGAATGAAGTGCGTTATATACAAGTTCCTCCTTTATTGTTTATGCCTGTGATAGAATATGTGATTCGGACAACTGTATGTGGAGAGAATGGAAAGGGAGAAAATATAAGGATCGATTTTCAAATGGAAGAGAATCAGCTTCGATTCATTTGTACATACTGTCTGCGAAAAAAGGAAAGTCTGCAAGTAGCACCTGCTTTTGACAAGTTACGGCAACGATTGGACTTGTTATATCCGGGAGGTTATCAATTAAAAAGTGGCTATAATGATGAGGCACTGTGTACCATTGGTTTAATGTTGGAATTATGAAAGATCCTGGAATGTATACGATTGGGGGAAGAATCTGGTAAATGACCGTTTCAGGCTTATCAGTAATTTACTATTGCTATTTATTATACTCTTTTTGGGCTTTCAGAATGTATATGGAGATTTTACTAGAGAAGGTTTCCTATATGCATATCCGGTTAGTATATTGGTTTTTGCATTTCCTATCTATCTGAATATATATTGGTTAGTGCCCCGTTTCCTGTATAAGGCCAAGCGCAAGTTATGGTGTTATTGGATTTCGTTTCTCGGAGTCAATTTAGTGAGTGTATTATTAGGATTTATATTTCTGTCTCCATTATATCAACGATACGGTATTCGTGGGTTTTGTATACAGGATAACCACGCTGTTTCTTTTGATAGTATTGCTTATGGAGTATTAGTACTGCTATTAAGTGCAGGTGGCTGTACGAGCTTTGAACTATTCCGCCGTTGGGTTGTCTCCGATAAAAAGATTCTTGAATTGGAGAAGGCGACTAAACAGACAGAATTGCAACAATTAAAGAAACAGATCAATCCGCATTTTCTTTTTAATATGCTGAATAATGCCAATATTTTGGTAAAGGATGCTCCGGATGAGGCTTCACAGATATTGGAGAAACTGGACAATCTACTTCGCTACCAGTTGAATGACAGTACAAGAAGAGAAGTATTTCTTACTGCAGATATACAGTTTCTCACCAGCTTTCTTGAATTGGAGAAGGTGAGAAGGGATCATTTTGAATATACAATCTTTCAAGAGGGAAATATGGAGAATATCTGTATTCCTCCGTTATTGTTTATCCCTTTTGTAGAGAATGCGGTGAAACATAATTTGGATAGCGACAATTTATCTTATGTTCACTTGTATTTTTCTGTGCATAATAAACAGTTGACGTTTCGTTGCGAAAATTCTAAGCCCCGTGTTCCTGTTAAGCGGGAAGGGGGAATAGGGTTGGCCAATGTGAAACGCAGACTGGATTTACTTTATGAATCACGGTATACGCTACAGATAGAAGATAAAGAAACAACTTATAATGTCAACTTACATCTAAACTTATGAATTGTATTATTGTTGATGACGAGCCGGTAGCTCGCAAAGGTATGAAGTCATTGGTGGAGCAGATTCCACAACTGACATTGGTGGGTAGCTTTAATAATGCTATCGCAGCGTCTGCTTATATAAATGAATATACGGTTGATCTGATTTTCCTTGATATTCAGATGCCGGGAATTACCGGAATAGAATTTGCGCAAAGCATTCCCGTGAATACGTTGATTGTCTTTACAACGGCGTATGCGGAATATGCACTCGATAGTTATGAAGTAAGTGCCATTGATTATCTGGTGAAGCCCATTGAAATGAACCGTTTTCTGAAAGCAGTCAATAAGGCAATAGCATATCATAAACTGTTATTGTCGGAAACAGCCGAAAGAGTGGAGGAGATACAGGAAGAATATATCTTCATCAAATCGGAACGACGCTATATCAAGATAAACTTCAGTGATATTCTTTTTATTGAAGGACTAAAGGATTATTCCATTCTCCAATTGGAAGATCAGCGGGTGATTACTAAGATGAATCTGAAAAATATTCATGAGCAACTGCCCGCTAAACAGTTTCTCCGGATAAACAAGTCCTATATTGTCAATACCTCACGGATTGACTCTTTTGATACCAATGATATTTTTATTAAGTCTTATGAAATAGGAATAGGAGGTGGAAACTATAAGAAAACGTTTTTTGAGGAATTTGTAGCGAAGAATTTGCAGAAAGACTAATCCGGTAGTTTACATGGAATGGCTTGGTATAAAAAGAATAAGAACGTTAAGTATTGGCCTATTTTCATAAAAAAGATGTTTTGCAGAAAGAAAAAGGAGAGAATATAGTGCAATATCCCCAAATAATGCTTTCCTTTGTACCAACAACAATAAAGAGGTTTATTACGATTTGATTTTTTTACATGAATCTTCTCATTTATTTGAGCATATCCATCTCTAATTAAGATCTTCCTAAAACTTTCTTATTGAATTATTAATTTTTTATATTTGTATTTTATGAATTTGTACATTGGAAATCTTAGCTATAATGTTAAGGAATCAGATTTGAGACATGTAATGGAAGAGTATGGAACAGTTGCTTCAGTAAAGTTAATCACAGATCGTGAAACTAGAAGATCAAAAGGTTTTGCGTTTATCGAAATGCCGGATGATGCAGAAGCTGCTAAAGCTATCGAACAATTGAACGGTGCAGAATATGTAGGTCGTTCAATGGTAGTAAAAGAAGCATTGCCAAAGAATTAATACTGAATACATATACAGTAATAGAGAAAGGCGCACTAGGTAACTAGCGCGCCTTTCTTCTGTTAATCCTCATTGTTATCTTCTTCATCATCCACCATATTATTGAGTTCCAATTCCAGGTCTACCAGCTCTTGTTCCCATAATTTCAGGATATCCTTCGGTGTATCTTTTGCAGCTTTCTTTATTCTTTCTTGAGCAACAGATACTTCATGCTCTAATTGTCTACGTCTGCTCATAATTCTATTGTTTTGATTATAAAATGATAACAACTCGTGTGGGGAATAGTTCGACGGGATAAAATTAAAAGTAATGGGGTGAACTATTCACAAATAAAGGATGTTTTGTAATCTGAATCTTTAAAAAACATACAGCCATGCTCAATTTAATAGCCGTTTTCTTAGTATGTTCAGGTATCGGAATTGCAGTACATATTGCCATAGACCTGACACATCGTCCGCAATCAATGAAGATAATGAATGCAGTCTGGATATTATCTGCATTATGGGGAAGTTATTTAGCTTTATGGGCGTATAATAAGTTTGGACGGAGTAGTCCGATGAAAGCTGAGGATGATGGGATGAAAATGGATATGTCTGGCATGAAAGATATGTCTGATATGAAGGGAATGGATATGTCCGGTATGAAAGATAATATGGAGATGGATATGGCCATGCAGGGAGAAATGTCGATGCAAGGAATGCAACGTCCTTATTGGCAATCGGTAGCTTTGTCGGCGCTTCATTGTGGTGCAGGATGTACATTGGCAGATATCATAGGAGAGTGGTTTACAAACTATGTTCCTGTAACTGTGGCAGGAAGTCAGCTCTTTGGTAATTGGGTACTTGACTTTATTCTGGCTTTGATGATTGGTGTTTATTTCCAATTCTATGCTATTCGGGAGATGGAAAAAATATCGGTAGGTAATGCCTTGGCTCGTGCTTTCAAAGCGGATTTCTTTTCTCTTTTGTCCTGGCAGGTAGGAATGTATGGCTGGATGGCGATTGTCTATTTTGTATTGTTCATCAATGAACCGTTACCCAAAGACACATGGATATTCTGGTTTATGATGCAGTTGGCTATGCTTTTCGGCTTCTTCTGTGCATATCCTATGAATGCTCTTCTTATAAAATTAGGTATAAAGAAAGGTATGTAAAATAAATGCAGATTTACTCTAAACGATAAGTATGTAATTACTTATTTGAGGGAGTGAATCTGCATCTGTTATGATATGACTACTTTTGTCTTTTCTTTCTCTTTGGGAGTTTATCTTTTCAATAATTTCGGTATATCCGAAGGTTCTTGTGCTACCCGGATACCGGCAGCTTCTAAAGATTTAATCTTCTCTTTTGCCGAACCGGAACTTCCCGAAATGATAGCTCCTGCATGTCCCATCTGCTTTCCCGGAGGAGCTGATTGCCCGGCAATAAATGCTACCACAGGTTTGGTTACATTATTGCGGATATATTCGGCCGCTTGCTCTTCCGCATTTCCTCCAATCTCTCCAATCAGAACGATTGCTTCTGTTTCCGGATCATTTTGGAACATCTCCAGCAGTTGACGGAAATGAAGACCTACAACAGGATCGCCCCCGATGCCGATAGCGGTGGATTGTCCCATACCATTAGCTGTTAAGTGATACACAATCTCGTAAGTAAGTGTTCCGCTACGACTGATAACTCCGACATTCCCTTCTAAAAAGACCTGTCCCGGTAAAATGCCTACCATGCTTTTTCCCGGAGAGATCAGTCCCGGACAGTTGGGGCCGATCAGCATAGCACCTTTTTGTTCGACAAACTGGTGCGCCTTAATTACATCCAGCGTGGGGATTCCTTCCGCAATACAGACAATTAACCGGATGCCCGCATCTGCTGCCTCCATAATGGCATCTGCCGCAAAACGTGCCGGAACAAAAATGATAGAAGTATTGGCTTTCGTTTGTTCAACCGCGTCATACATAGTATTGAATACGGGGATGCCGTCTACATCTGTTCCTCCTTTGCCCGGAGAAGTTCCTCCAACAACATGGGTTCCGTATTCTTTCATCTTCTTGGCGTGGAAAAGCCCGTCTCTCCCGGTGATTCCCTGTACAATCAGGCGGGTGGATTTATCTATTAATATGCTCATAATTGCTTTATTTATTAATGATTTGGGTACTTATTATGCTTTCAGAGCCATAAGAGCAGCTTCTTTCATCGTTGTGGCTATTTGGAAACGGCTGTAATTCCGTAACAGTTCCCGTCCGATATGCTCATTAGTGCCTGTAAGCCGTACGATAACAGGTATATTACTGTTTATCTGCTCGAATGCCTGAAGAAGCCCCATTGCTACATCATCACAGCGGGTGATTCCTCCAAAAATATTAATCAGGACCACTTTCACTTTTTCATCCTGCAATAAAAGTTTCATGGCTTTAATTACCTTGACAGGATTGGAACTACCACCAATGTCGAGAAAATTGGCTGGCTGACCTCCATAAAGTTTAATCATGTCCATAGTAGCCATAGCGAGTCCGGCACCATTTACCATACAACCGATGTTACCATCCATGTGGACATAACTGAATCCTTTATCTTTAGCGTCTGCTTCTATTCTTTCTTCCTCCGTCGGATCAAATAAAGCATGTACCTCTGGATGGCGATAGAGCGCATTGTCATCAAAAACAATCTTTGCGTCAATAGCCATCAACGTACCTTTCTTGGTTAGTGCCAGCGGATTTACTTCCACTAATGATGCATCATTTTCCATGAAGATCTTATAAAGTTCCTGAAGGATGGCCGCCATTTTACCCGCCTGCTCCATTTGAGGAAAGAGGGAGAAAGCAAAACGCCTTGCCAGATAGTCGGGAAGACCAATAAATGGATTGATTGAATATCGGATGATTTTCTCCGGTGCTTGACGGGCTACCTCTTCGATATCCATACCGCCGGATGCACTCATCATCAGAACGACAGAACGTGTATTTCGGTCGATGGTGTAACTGACATAATATTCGGCAGCAATATCTACCGCCTCACTAACCAGTACTTGATTGACCGGAAGTCCTTTAATACTCATTCCGAGAATATTTTTAGCTTCCTGATAAGCATCTTCCGTATTGTTTACCAGTTTCACTCCTCCGGCTTTTCCCCGGCCTCCGGTTAATACCTGTGCTTTTATAACCACCCTGTCTGTTCCCATCCTCCGGTAAGCGGCTATGACACCTGCGGCTGTACGGCATAAAGTGTGCCTCTCGACAGGTATTCCGTACTTGGAGAAAATCTCTTTCGCTTGATATTCATGTATTTTCATGGCTCATAAATTTGAGTAAATGATTCCTGTAATAAAAACAATAGCAAGATACGGAAAGTTTGCCGGAAAAGAAAAGTAATGGGGTGTTATACAACATGTTAATCCGTATGCTATGAATAGGCTTAATATAAAAAAGCGTGTTGGCAATAGTTACCAACACACTTCATATATTTAAAGATAAAGTCTTTCTTACGGATGCTTATGCAATACCGTGAGCGTTGACAGTACCGTCAATTTTCTTAATCAGTCCTTGAAGTACTGCACCCGGGCCACATTCTGTAAAATCAGTAGCACCGTCGGCAACCATATTCTTAACAGACTGTGTCCAGCGTACGGAAGCAGTCAGCTGGGCAACCAGGTTCTTTTTGATTTCTGCAGGATCAGTGTGAGGAAGTGCGTCTACATTCTGATATACCGGACATTTAGGAGTATGAATTTCCGTAGCCTTGATAGCAGCTTCCAATTCAACTTTGGCAGGGTCCATCAATGGAGAATGGAAAGCACCACCTACTTTCAGCGGAAGGGCACGTTTAGCTCCGGCCGCTTTCATCAGTTCGCAAGCTTTTTCGATACCTGGTACAGAACCGGAGATAACGATTTGTCCCGGGCAGTTGTAGTTAGCCGGTACGCAAACTTCACCTTCTGCATTTACTGCTGCGCAGATTTCTTCTACTTTCTCATCAGGCAATGCTATAATGGCAGCCATAGTAGAAGGAGTAGCTTCACAAGCTTTCTGCATAGCCATTGCACGTGCATAAACAAGTTTCAAACCATCTTCAAAACTCAATGCACCGGCAGCTACCAATGCAGAGAATTCGCCGAGTGAGTGGCCGGCAGTCATTTCCGGTTTGAAGTCATCACCCATGCAAAGAGCAGAGATAACAGAGTGAAGGAATACGGCAGGCTGAGTAACCTTTGTCTGACGAAGATCTTCGTCTGTGCCGTCGAACATGATATCTGTAATGCGATATCCGAGGATATCATTTGCTTTTTCAAACAATTCTTTTGCTAAAGCTGAGTTTTCATACAGGTCTTTACCCATTCCTACAAATTGAGCGCCTTGACCGGGAAATACAAATGCTTTCATATTTTTATTATTTAATTGATTTTTAATTGCGGGTGCAAAGTTACGTATTTTTATGATACAACCGCACAAAATGTACACATTTGTGCAACGGAGTCCGGAAAATGCCATAAAGGGCCGTTGCCGTGTCCGACATTCAATTCTTTTCCTGCGATAATAGCTTGAGTGATATACGTTTTAGCGTGCTGGATGGATTCTCGCATGGGGTATCCTTTGGCCAGATAAGTAGCAATGGCAGAGGAGAGGGTACACCCGGTTCCATGCAGGTTATGGCTTTCTATCTTTTTCTCCTCATATATATGATAGATAGATTCGGACGTGTGCAAAAGGTCGCACATATTGTCTCCCTCCAGATGTCCGCCTTTTAACAAGATGCTAGTGTGATAATCGTCCGTCAGCATTTTGGCGGCTGCCTGCATGTCTTGAATGTTGTGAATACTTTTACCTGTAAGCACCTTCGCTTCGTCGATGTTGGGGGTGATTAATGTCACAAGCGGCAAAAGTTCTTTTTTTATTTCTTCTATAGCTTCATCTGTCATGAGTTTCTTTCCGCTGGTAGACACCATTACCGGATCGTAGACGACGTATGCAGGTGAATATTTTTGTAAACAGTCGGAAATCACACGAACAATTTGAATATCATTTACCATTCCTATTTTGATGGCAACCGGTTGCAGGTCGTCCATCACTGCTTCTATTTGTCCACGAACAATGTCAGGGGCGATAGATTGTACGGCACGTACTCCCAGTGTGTTTTGTATGGTGATGGCAGTAATAGCCGATGCCGCATAGCCACCTAAAGCGGAGATTGTTTTTATGTCTGCTTGAATACCTGCGCCTCCCGAACAATCGGAGCCGGCAATGGATAAAATGACTGGATGACGTTCCATTTTAGTTTTTTTAATATTTACCCGACAAAGATAGAATAAAAAACGATAAGGTACAAAATGGCATATCGTTTAAAATACAATAAGTACCTTTACCGCTATCTGCTGGAAATGATATGAAAAGTACTGATAATAAAGCGTCCATCTAGTTTTTGTACTTTATACAATTACTCACTCGCGGAAATACTAAAATACATATTGTAATTCGTAAGATAACACTAACTATTCATATTGTAGAATGTATGATATGTATTTATATGAAAAACAATGTTTTATAGCATGTTTCTTATTTTGTTTTGATGGTTTGTAGCCTCTATATTTGCATCGTCTTAAAGAAATAGATATGCAAAATTTACAGAAAAATACACCTTTAGCAAACAATCATATATCAGTAGACTGTGTAGTGATTGGTTTTGACGGAGAACAACTGAAAGTGTTGCTTGTAAAACGTGCAGGTGAGGATAATGGAGAAGTATATCATGATATGAAACTTCCCGGAAGTCTTATCTATATGGATGAAGCCCTGGATGAAGCTGCACAACGAGTTTTGTATGAACTGACAGGACTTAAAAATGTGAATCTGATGCAGTTTAAAGCATTTGGTTCTAAAAACAGAACGAGTAATCCGAAAGATGTACGTTGGTTGGAAAGAGCTATGCAGTCAAAAGTGGAGCGTATTGTTACCATTGCATATTTGTCGATGGTGAAGATAGATCGTACGTTGGATAAGAATCTGGACGATCACCAGGCTTGCTGGGTCGCTTTGAAAGACGTGAAAACACTGGCTTTCGACCATAATCTGATTATAAAGGAGGCAATGACTTATATTCGTCAGTTCGTAGAATTTAATCCTTCCATGTTGTTCGAATTGCTTCCGCGTAAATTTACAGCCGCACAATTAAGGACTCTTTTTGAATTAGTATACGACAAAGCCGTGGACGTGCGTAACTTCCATAAAAAAATAGCAATGATGGAATATGTAGTTCCTTTGGAAGAAAAACAACAAGGAGTGGCTCACCGTGCTGCCCGTTATTATAAATTTGATAAGAAGATATATAATAAGGTAAGAAGATAGCCCCTGTTCAAGTAAGTATCAAGTATTAAGTATTAGGCGTTGAATGTTAAAGTATTAATAGTCGGGCATTGAGCGTTAAATCGTAAATAGTAAATCGTTTAATCGTAAATAAAATTATGTTTCTATTAGGTTATGACATAGGTAGCTCGTCTGTAAAAGCGAGTTTGGTAAATGCGGAGACTGGTAAATGTGTATCCTCGGCATTTTTTCCGAAAACAGAAGCGAATATTATTGCAGTGAATCCCGGATGGGCGGAACAAGATCCTGAAAGTTGGTGGGAAAACTTAAAGTTGGCTACGCAGGCTATTATGACCGAATCCGGAGTGAGTGCCGCTGAAATTAAAGCCATCGGTATCTCTTATCAGATGCACGGATTGGTTTGTGTTGATAAGAATCAGCATGTATTGCGTCCTGCTATCATCTGGTGTGACTCCCGTGCGGTGCCATACGGTCAGAAAGCGTTTGAGACAATCGGGGAGGAGAGATGTCTTTCTCATTTGTTGAATTCGCCGGGAAATTTTACCGCTTCCAAGTTGGCGTGGATTAAAGAAAACGAACCTGCCATCTATGAGCAGATTGATAAGATAATGCTGCCGGGCGATTATATTGCCATGAAGTTGAGTGGAGAAATCTGCACAACTGTTTCCGGACTTTCGGAAGGTATGTTCTGGGATTTCAAGAACAACCGGGTGGCTGATTTCTTAATGGATTATTACGGGTTTGATTCTTCTTTGATTGCAGATATTAAGCCGACCTTCGCTGAACAAGGACGTGTAAATGCAATAGCTGCCAAAGAGCTTGGACTGAAAGAAGGGACACCGATTACTTATCGTGCAGGCGACCAGCCTAACAATGCCCTTTCTTTGAACGTGTTTAATCCGGGAGAGATTGCTTCTACGGCAGGAACATCGGGAGTGGTTTATGGCGTGAACAGTGAAGTGAACTATGATCCGCAGTCACGCGTCAATACCTTTGCGCATGTCAATCATACCATAGATCAGACACGTTTGGGAGTATTGCTTTGCATCAACGGAACGGGTATTCTCAATTCATGGGTAAAACGCAACATTGCTCCCGAAGGAATATCTTATAATGAAATGAATGTATTGGCTTCCAAAGCTCCTATCGGCAGTGCGGGAATCAGTATTCTGCCCTTTGGTAACGGTGCCGAACGTATGCTGAACAATAAAGAAATCGGTTGCAGTATCCGTGGACTGGATTTTAATACGCATGGCAAACATCATATTATTCGTGCCGCTCAAGAAGGTATTGTATTCTCTTTTAAATATGGCATTGATATCATGGAGCAAATGGGAATTCCTGTGAAGATGATCCATGCCGGACACGCTAATATGTTCTTGAGTTCTATCTTCCGTGATACTTTGGCGGGAGTCACAGGAGCTACTATCGAGCTTTACGATACGGATGGTTCCGTAGGCGCTGCGAAAGGTGCGGGCATCGGTGCAGGTATCTACAAGGATAACAATGAGGCATTTGCTACGCTTGACAAACTGGATGTGATTGAGCCTAATGTGGCAAAACGACAGGAATATGCTGACGCGTACGCAAAATGGAAATACCGTCTTGAAAAGTCGATGACCGGTAACATACCGGCTCCGGTTCTGTCTTCAGATAAATAATTAACAATTTAAATAATAACCATTTTAAAAATAAAAGAATTATGGCAACAAAAGAATTTTTCCCGGGAATTGAAAAGATTAAGTTCGAAGGTAAAGATAGTAAGAATCCGATGGCATTCCGTTACTACGATGCTGAAAAGGTTATCAACGGTAAGAAGATGAAAGATTGGTTGAGATTTGCTATGGCATGGTGGCATACTTTGTGTGCTGAAGGTGGCGACCAATTCGGTGGCGGAACAAAACAATTCCCTTGGAATAGTAATGCTGACGCTATACAAGCTGCAAAAGATAAAATGGACGCGGGTTTCGAATTCATGCAGAAAATGGGTATCGAATACTACTGTTTCCACGATGTAGACTTGGTTTCTGAAGGTGCAAGCATCGAAGAATACGAAGCTAACTTGAAAGCAATCGTAGCTTATGCAAAACAGAAACAAGCTGAAACTGGCATCAAACTGTTGTGGGGTACTGCCAACGTATTTGGCCATGCACGTTATATGAACGGTGCTGCTACTAACCCTGATTTTGACGTAGTAGCTCGTGCTGCTGTTCAGATCAAGAATGCAATCGATGCAACTATTGAACTGGGTGGTCAGAACTATGTATTCTGGGGTGGCCGTGAAGGCTATATGTCTCTTCTGAATACAGATCAGAAACGTGAAAAAGAACACCTGGCAAAAATGCTGACCATCGCTCGTGATTATGCTCGTGCCCGTGGTTTCAAAGGTACTTTCCTGATTGAACCGAAACCGATGGAACCGACAAAACATCAGTATGATGTAGATACAGAAACAGTAATCGGATTCCTGAAAGCTCATGGCTTGGATAAAGATTTCAAAGTGAACATTGAAGTAAACCACGCAACTTTGGCTGGTCACACTTTCGAACACGAATTGGCAGTAGCAGTAGACAACGGCATGTTGGGTTCTATCGACGCTAACCGTGGTGATTATCAGAATGGTTGGGATACAGACCAATTCCCGATTGACAACTACGAACTGACACAAGCTATGATGCAAATAATCCGCAACGGCGGCTTGGGTAACGGTGGAACAAACTTCGACGCTAAAACTCGTCGTAACTCTACTGACCTGGAAGATATCTTCATCGCTCACATCGCAGGTATGGATGCTATGGCTCGTGCATTGGAAAGTGCAGCTGCTTTGCTGAACGAATCTCCCTATAAGAAAATGTTGGCTGACCGTTACGCTTCATTCGATGGTGGTAAAGGTAAAGAATTTGAAGATGGCAAGTTGACTTTGGAAGATGTAGTTGCTTATGCTAAAGCAAACGGTGAACCGAAGCAGACTAGCGGTAAACAAGAGCTTTATGAAGCAATTCTGAATATGTATTGCTAATTAACCCCACCACAGATTACACGGATTGTCACAGATTAATTTTCTTCTCTCTTATTTTGAATTTTATCTGTGTCAATCTGTGAAATCTGTGGTGATATAAATCCAACTACTACAACACTACTTTATCTACTTATAACCATGATTAATACAACGAACGAGGGTAGTAAACTCTACCTATATTCGATAACCTCTGTCGCCATTTTGGGAGGACTGCTTTTCGGATACGATACAGCGGTTATTTCCGGTGCAGAGAAAGGCTTGGAGGCTTTTTTTCTTTCGGCCTCTGATTTTCAATACAATAAAGTAATGCATGGAATCACATCTTCCAGTGCATTAATTGGCTGTGTACTGGGTGGTGCTTTGTCCGGTATATTTGCTTCCCGTTTGGGACGTCGTAATTCTCTAAGGCTTGCTGCCGTACTCTTTTTCCTTTCAGCATTAGGTTCCTATTATCCGGAAGTCTTGTTTTTCGAATACGGAAAGCCGAACATGGATTTGCTGATTGCTTTTAATTTGTATCGTGTTTTGGGCGGTATCGGTGTTGGACTGGCTTCTGCAGTCTGTCCGATGTATATTGCTGAAATTGCTCCTTCTAATATTCGTGGAACGCTTGTATCGTGTAACCAGTTTGCTATCATTTTCGGTATGTTGGTAGTATACTTCGTGAATTTCCTGATTATGGGCGACCATCAAAATCCTATTATTTTGAAAGATGCAGCAGGTGTACTGTCTGTTAGTGCTGAATCTGATATGTGGACTGTTTATGAAGGATGGCGTTACATGTTCGGTTCGGAAGCTTTCCCTGCCGCTTTCTTCGGTCTGTTATTGTTCTTTGTTCCCAAGACTCCTCGTTATCTTGTATTGATACAGCAGGATGAAAAGGCTTATTCGATCCTTGAAAAGATCAATGGTAAGACAAAAGCACAGGAAATTCTTAATGATATTAAAGCTACTGCTCATGAAAAGACAGAGAAAATCTTTACTTATGGAGTGGCAGTAATTGTGATCGGTATTTTGCTTTCTGTATTCCAACAGGCTATCGGTATTAATGCGGTACTTTATTATGCTCCTCGTATTTTCGAAAATGCAGGTGCAGAAGGAGGTGGCATGATGCAGACAGTTATTATGGGTATTGTAAACATTGTCTTTACATTGGTTGCAATCTTCACTGTAGACCGCTTCGGACGTAAACCACTATTGATAATCGGTTCTATTGGTATGGCTGTAGGTGCATTTGCGGTAGCAATGTGTGATAGCATGGCAATAAAGGGTGTTCTCCCGGTACTTTCAGTGATTGTGTATGCAGCATTCTTTATGATGTCTTGGGGACCGATTTGCTGGGTGTTGATCTCGGAAATATTCCCGAACACCATCCGTGGTAAAGCGGTAGCAATCGCCGTAGCATTCCAATGGATATTCAATTACATTGTATCTTCTACTTTCCCGGCACTGTACGACTTCAGCCCGATGTTTGCATATAGTTTATATGGCATAATCTGTGTGGCTGCTGCTATCTTCGTTTGGCGTTGGGTACCTGAAACGAAAGGTAAGACACTGGAAGATATGAGCAAGCTTTGGAAAAAAAATAAATAAATTAGGTTAGTGTAATTTCATCATGCCATTATGACTTCGGTTTCTTGGCATGGTTCTATTAAGATTATGACATCGTACCAAATGGTAGGGTGTCATAATTGTTTTTATTTGAAACTTTTGGGAACTACTATAAAGTTGAAAAAACATGAAAACATCTGCCACCTGCAACCAAACGCGTGTAATGCACTAGTTGATAAATAGTTGGAGCGTTGCAGATACTGTTGCAGATAGGTTGCAGATCAAAGTATCTGCAACACAGTATAAATCTTACATAAGCCAATTCTCCAGGAGGGCAAAAGTTAATTGTATATATTAACTTCCCGTTTCCAGGCGGGGAATTGTCGTTTCCGGCATTAGAAATTACGGTTTCCACGGTAGGAAACGAGAGTTTCTAAGGCGGGACACTACAGTTTCTACGCAAGGATACTGTCGTTTCCCCGTAGAGACACCACCATTTCTCCATAGAGTCACCCCAATTATCCCATAGCTTTGCATAAAGGAATCAAGGCTTTTTCTTTGATTATATAACGTGTTGCAGATACTTTATCTGCAACCTATCTGCCGCAGGTATCTGCAACGCTCCAACTATTTATCAACTAGTGCATTACACGCGTTTGGTTGCAGGTGGCAGATGTTTTTATGTTTTTCAACTTTATAGTAGGAAAAACTTTCATTCATTTCAGTACAGTTCTTAATTAAATGGGAATTTAGCGGTTAAATGGGAATTTTGCAGTTAGGCTGAAAGCCTTACAATTATATATTTATTGGGGTGCCCTGAAAGGGCTTAATTATATAGCGTAGGGCAACGCCCTACGAAAAAGACACACCAGCCACAAGCCCTGAAAGGGCGGAACTGTATACAATTATGCCCTTTCAGGGCGCAAATTCAGATTGTCGTTTTTTCGTAGGGCGTTGCCCTACGCTATAGAATTAAGCCCTTTCAGGGCACTCCGCAAAATTATCATTTAGCTCATTTATATTCTGAAAAGAATTAAAACCGTCAAGAAACGAACTACTTTTAGCGTCAGTTCGATGCAATATCTATCTGTATGACTTAACGGTCAGATACATTCTCCAAAGTTTCGGAAGGTTTGCCGTCCAAGAGCTTTTCCAAGTCACGTAATTGACGTTGATAATCCTGCAACATCTGACTGACAAAACCACGATAGCAAGAAGCTGATATCAGAAAGTCCGACCATTTCGCCCATTCTTCAAAAATCTTTTGACACTCTGTGCGAGGTGAATTTTGTAAAGAAAAGAAATGCAGGCAAGCCTTTTGCATCTCCGGCATCCCATTTTCCCATGAACGGTCGAGGTTGGTTAACGCTTTAATAAAATGTTTGATTTTGTGGTGTAACGCTCCCAAACGTTGTAATTCCGAACGATCGACTGATACAGTAGGGCATAGTCGTCGTGATTGGGCTAAATAAAACTGTTTTAGGTTTTCTTTTTCTTCCAGATTAGGAAAATTAGCTTCCTGCCGATTGCTTCGAACGGTTTTTACAGGTGCATTGTTTTGTTCTTCATGCATGATACAACGGTTTTAAGATAGGCGGGAATAAAAAAACGGTTCCGCCTTTCCCGTTGACTAACACTCCACAGAAGCTGGGGACGCATTAACGTTCCCCACGGGGGTACGAAACCGCGTATCTACGGCAGCAACAGGCATAAAAATGCCTGCTACTGGAGTTGAAGCAGGTTCACTGCTTCTGTGGGTATAAAATGTTAGTCGCTGCAAATGTACGATAATTTTCGGAAGTCGCAAATTAAACGGTGCAAGAATCTGTATGAAAATTATGTGATGTTAAAGCACTGTAGCCATTTCTGAAGCATGTATTAAAATTAAGTATAATGCATTTTTAATTTTGCAATGACAATGTATAAAGATAAACAGTACCTTTGCACAGTCTTTATATAAAAACACGTATTGTTATGGAACAACATCCGATAAAAATTAATAAAGTGCAGATACGCAATCTGCAAATAGAAGATTATGTACAACTATCCCAATCGTTTACCCGTGTTTATTCTGACGGTAGCGATGTATTTTGGACTCGTGAGCAGATTCAGAAGTTGATTAAAATCTTTCCGGAAGGTCAGATCGTCACAGTCGTTGACGATAAAATAGTTGGTTGTGCTCTTTCCATTATTGTTGATTATGATAAAGTAAAGAACGACCATACGTATGCACAGGTTACGGGTAAGGAAACATTTAATACACATAATCCCAAAGGAAATATCCTGTATGGCATTGAAGTATTCATCCACCCGGGCTATCGTGGTTTGCGTCTCGCACGTCGTATGTATGAATATCGTAAGGAGCTTTGCGAAACATTGAATCTGAAAGCGATCATGTTTGGCGGACGTATCCCGAATTATCATAAATATGCTGACAAAATGCGTCCAAAAGAATATATCGAACGGGTACGTCAACGCGAGATTTATGATCCGGTACTTACTTTCCAGTTGTCGAATGACTTTCACGTTCGTAAGGTAATGACTAATTATCTGCCAAATGATGAAGAATCAAAACATTATGCTTGTTTGCTCCAGTGGGATAATATCTATTATCAGCCACCTACACAGGAATATATCAGTCCCAAAACTACGGTTCGCGTAGGACTGGTGCAATGGCAGATGCGTAGTTATAAAACGTTGGATGACCTGTTCGAACAAGTAGAATTCTTTGTGGACGCAGTATCCGATTATAAAAGTGATTTTGTTCTTTTCCCGGAATATTTCAATGCTCCTTTGATGTCGAAGTATAACGATAAAGGAGAATCACAGGCTATTCGCGGATTGGCAAAGTATACGGATGAAATTCGGGAACGGTTTATGAATCTGGCTATTAGCTATAATATCAACATTATAACCGGGAGTATGCCATACGTAAAAGAGGATGGATTGCTTTATAATGTAGGTTTCCTTTGCCGACGGGATGGAACCTACGAAATGTATGAAAAATTACACGTCACTCCCGATGAAATAAAAAGTTGGGGACTTAATGGTGGTAAACTTCTGAATACTTTTGACACGGACTGTGCAAAGATTGGAGTTTTGATCTGCTATGATGTCGAGTTCCCCGAACTTTCCCGCCTGATGGCAGATCAGGGAATGCAGATATTATTTGTTCCTTTCCTGACAGATACCCAGAATGCCTATTCCCGTGTTCGTGTTTGTGCGCAGGCACGTGCCATCGAGAATGAATGTTTTGTAGTCATTGCCGGAAGTGTCGGAAATCTTCCCCGTGTGCACAATATGGATATTCAATATGCCCAATCGGGGGTATTTACCCCATGCGACTTTGCTTTTCCAACAGACGGAAAGAGGGCAGAGGCAACTCCTAACACCGAAATGATTTTGGTATCGGATGTTGACTTGGATTTGCTGAACGAGCTGCATACTTATGGTAGTGTACGCAACTTGAAAGACCGTAGGAATGACCTGTATGAGGTGAGATACAAGAAATAAAAAGAGTGACGCTATGCTGTCCGGATAGCGTCACTATATGCCTTGGATAGCGTCACTATCCGGGGCATATAGTGACGCCCTTTTGATAGAATATTTTTTATTTGGATGACGTGCCACTCTCTAATATACTAACGATAGAAAACAGCGTAAAGCAAATAGCTCCGAGACCTACCAAAACACGTGCCGGAATGAAATAATCAGCATGTATAGTGGCAAGCTCGAATACAAAAGCCGCCAGGAACAGACAAGCCAATGCCGTAAATACCGGAATCATAGGAATACGGTTGGCTAATTTGAATTCTTGCCTCCATATCTTAGCCAGCAGGATTACTTTGCTGGAAATACTGTAACATACCAACCCCAATCCGAGCATAATATATCCGGTGGTACCGTTTGCACTTCCGGAATCTGCCAAAATCACGAATAATCCCCATACAAAAGAGATAGATCCCATTAATAAAACCAGTTTCGGCCATTTATTCCGTTCTTTTTCTGAATAATCATTACGTATCTGGCGTGCTATGGTAGCTACCAGCGCAATCAAACTGGTACAAATACATGCCAGACCGACCATTACATGCCCCGCCACATAATAAGCAGGATGAGAATGACTGTTGCTCAATAATACAAATGCCCATATCCATGCGATCAGCGAAACGATGATGGCAACAATGACCAATGCCCGTCTCTGATTAAGGGAAAAAGCTCCTTCCGGAACCTCATTACTTGTCGCTTTTGAATTCCTCGGAATTAAAGAGAATCGGGTAGAAGAGGTGGCGGCGGTAGCTACACAAGTGGTAATAAATCCAACGCCGGTGATAACGTGTCCTGCAACAAATGCAGAGGTGGAAGTGGCATTACTGAAAATGCAGATACCTCCAATAATAGTAATGATGGCTGCCAGATAGCCTATAACCGGCAAAACGTATTTGGCCGATTTATTATAAGTATGTATGATTTGCCGGATGATAGTGGCAGCCGTGCAAAACAGTGCAATGCATATCATACCGAGTGAAAACACAACAGGACCGGCCACAACACGACTCCCGTCATCTCCATAACCATAAATAAACGCTCCGTATCCGAAGCAAAAAATAGCCATCGCCAAAGGGATTGCTCTGAATAAAATGCTAATACCGTAATTCATAAGTTAAAGTGCTTTTAGGTTTCCCACTAAAACAAGGAGATACCTGTTTTGTTTAGGCTGTAGGCGGTTTATAATCGTTAACTTCACACGAATCCGATTAAAAGTCTTAGCTTTTTGCTCAACTAAACAAATGTTTTTGTAAATTTGCACCCTTAAAAATGGGGATACCCCTCAAATTGTAAATTGTAAATAGTAAAATCGTAGACAGCTATGGGTAAGAGATTTACTGAATATTCGCAGTTTGACCTTTCGCAGGTGAACAAAGATGTGCTGAAGAAATGGGACGAGAACCAGGTTTTCGCCAAGAGTATGACAGAACGTGATGGTTGTCCTTCGTTCGTGTTTTTCGAAGGACCTCCCTCGGCTAATGGTATGCCGGGTATTCACCATGTAATGGCTCGTACCATTAAGGACATTTTCTGTCGCTACAAAACGATGAAGGGTTATCAGGTGAAGCGTAAAGCCGGATGGGATACGCACGGACTGCCTGTGGAACTAAGTGTAGAAAAGGCATTAGGTATCACAAAAGAAGATATTGGTAAGAAAATCTCTGTTGCCGACTACAATGCGGCTTGTCGGAAAGACGTGATGAAATATACCAAGGAGTGGGAAGACCTGACTCATCGGATGGGATATTGGGTGGATATGAAGCACCCTTATATCACGTATGATAATCGCTATATTGAAACATTATGGTGGCTATTGAAGCAACTGCATAAAAAAGGATTGTTGTATAAAGGATATACGATCCAACCGTATTCACCGGCTGCAGGAACAGGATTGAGCTCACATGAGTTGAATCAACCGGGCTGTTATCGGGACGTAAAAGATACAACAGCCGTTGCCCAATTTAAAATGAAGAATCCTAAACCGGAAATGACGGAATGGGGAACTCCTTATTTTATCGCCTGGACAACTACTCCATGGACATTGCCTTCAAATACGGCTCTTTGTGTGGGACCCAAAATTGACTATGTGGCTGTACAGTCTTACAACGCTTATACCGGAGAACCTATCACGGTTGTTCTGGCAAAAGCTTTATTGAATGTACACTTCAATGCAAAAGCTGCTGATCTGAAATTGGAGGACTACAAAGCTGGAGATAAACTTGTACCATTTAAAGTGATTGCCGAATATAAAGGTACTGATCTTGTCGGTATGGAATATGAGCAGTTGATCCCTTGGGTGAAACCGGTTGAGGTATCCGAAGATGGCAACTGGAAGCCTAGTGATAAGGCTTTCCGTGTAATACCAGGTGATTATGTTACTACAGAAGATGGTACAGGTATTGTTCACATTGCACCTACATTTGGTGCAGACGATGCGAATGTGGCACGTGCTGCAGGAATCCCGTCATTGTTCATGATTAATAAGAAAGGCGAAACTCGTCCGATGGTGGATTTAACTGGTAAATTCTATCTGTTGAATGAGTTGGATGAGAATTTCGTAAAAGAATGTGTTGATGTAGATAAATACAAAGAATATCAGGGTGCATGGGTGAAAAATGCTTATGATCCTCAATTTATGGTGGATGGCAAATACGATGAGAAAGCTGCGCAAGCTGCCGAATCTTTGGATATTGTCATTGCCATGATGATGAAAGCAGACAACAAGGCTTTCAAGATAGAAAAGCATGTCCACAACTATCCGCACTGCTGGCGTACAGACAAACCGGTACTTTATTATCCGTTGGATAGCTGGTTTATCCGTTCTACCGCTTGCAAGGAGCGAATGATGGAATTGAATAAAACCATCAACTGGAAACCGGAATCTACCGGAACCGGCCGTTTCGGCAAGTGGCTGGAAAATCTGAATGACTGGAACCTTAGCCGTTCTCGTTATTGGGGTACTCCATTACCTATCTGGCGTACAGAAGATAATACGGATGAGATATGCATCGAATCTGTAGAAGAACTTTATAATGAAATCGAGAAATCGGTAGCTGCCGGATTTATGAAATCCAATCCATACAAGGATAAAGGTTTCGTGCCGGGTCAATATTCGGAAGAAAATTATGATAAGATTGATCTTCACCGTCCTTATGTAGACGACGTCATATTGGTATCGAAAGACGGCAAACCGATGAAGCGTGAATCAGACTTGATTGATGTATGGTTCGATTCGGGTGCTATGCCATACGCGCAGATCCATTATCCGTTCGAAAATAAAGAACTGTTGGATAACCGTCAGGTATATCCGGCTGACTTTATCGCAGAAGGAGTAGACCAGACTCGTGGTTGGTTCTTTACCTTGCATGCTATCGCTACCATGGTATTTGACAGTGTGTCCTACAAAGCTGTTATCTCTAACGGTTTGGTACTCGATAAGAACGGTAACAAGATGTCTAAGCGTTTGAATAACGCTGTCGATCCGTTTACTACGATTGAAAAGTATGGTTCCGACCCGTTGCGTTGGTACATGATTACCAATTCTTCTCCGTGGGATAACCTGAAATTTGACGTTGAAGGAGTGGAAGAGATTCGCCGTAAATTCTTCGGTACCTTATATAATACGTATTCATTCTTTGCGCTTTATGCGAATGTAGACGGATTTGAGTATAAAGAAGCGGATGTACCGATGGCAGAACGTCCGGAGATCGACCGCTGGATCTTGTCTGTATTGAATACATTAATAAAGGAGGTAGATACATGCTATAATGAATATGAACCGACAAAGGCAGGACGTTTGATCTCTGATTTTGTGAATGATAATTTGTCCAACTGGTATGTTCGCCTGAATCGTAAACGTTTCTGGGGTGGTGAATTTACACAGGATAAATTGTCTGCTTATCAGACATTGTACACTTGTCTCGAAACAGTTGCCAAACTGATGGCTCCTGTATCTCCGTTCTATGCAGACCGGTTGTATACTGACTTGATTACAGCAACAGGACGCGACAATGTAGTTTCTGTCCATCTTGCCGAATTCCCGAAATATCAGGAAGAAATGATAGACAAGGAACTGGAAGCCCGCATGCAAATGGCACAGGATGTTACATCTATGGTGTTGGCATTGCGCCGCAAGGTGAATATCAAGGTACGCCAACCGCTACAGTGTATCATGGTTCCGGTGGTAGATGAAGAGCAGAAAGCTCATATCGAAGCTGTGAAGAACCTGATTATGAATGAAGTGAACGTAAAAGAAGTCAGATTCGTTGATGGTGCAGCCGGTGTATTGGTGAAAAAAGTGAAATGTGACTTTAAAAAGTTAGGCCCGAAATTTGGCAAGCAAATGAAAGCAGTAGCTGCTGCTGTTGCAGAAATGTCACAGGAAGCGATCGGTGAATTGGAGAAAAACGGAAAGTATACATTAAATCTGGATGGTGCGGAAGCTGTTATTGAAGCATCAGATGTCGAGATCTTTAGTGAAGATATTCCGGGATGGTTGGTTGCCAATGAAGGCAAACTGACAGTAGCGCTTGAAGTGACTATTACCGAAGAACTGCGTCGCGAGGGTATTGCTCGTGAACTGGTGAACCGTATTCAGAATATACGTAAGTCAAGCGGCTTCGAGATTACAGACAAAATAAAAATAACAATCTCGAAAAATACGCAAACAGATGATGCGGTAAATGAATATAATACTTATATTTGTAACCAGGTTTTAGGCACATCTCTTGAACTTGTAGATGAAGTGAAAGACGGAACAATGCTGGAGTTTGACGACTTCTCATTGTTTGTGAACGTGATAAAAGACTAATACTATATTGATTAACCTTTTAAAATTGTAAAGTTATGGCAGAAAAGACTAGATATTCGGATGCGGAACTCGAGGAATTCCGTGCCATTATTATGGAGAAACTGGAATTGGCACAACGTGACTATGAACAGTTGAAGAAAAGTTTGATGGGACTGGACGGTAATGATACCGACGATACATCTCCTACGTATAAAGTATTGGAAGAAGGAGCTAATACGCTCTCCAAGGAAGAAACGACCCGACTGGCACAACGTCAGCTGAAGTTTATCCAAGGATTACAAGCTGCTTTGGTACGTATTGAGAATAAAACGTACGGCATTTGCCGTGAAACCGGAAAGTTGATTCCGGCAGAACGTCTGCGTGCTGTTCCTCATGCTACATTAAGCATTGAAGCAAAGAACAGTGGTAAAAAATAACAGATAGCAAGTAGGCTACAGGTAACGAGCTACAAGTAGCTGCGCAAAGTTTACGCACGGCACTTGTAGCTCGTTATGTTTAACTTATAATAAACACATGAAGAAACTATTCACGAAGGGGAGAATTGCCCTTCTCGTTATCTTTTCCGTATTGATTATTGACCAGATCATCAAGGTCTGGATTAAAACTCACATGTACTGGCACGAAAGTATACGTGTGACCGATTGGTTTTATATCTATTTCACCGAAAACAACGGGATGGCTTTCGGTATGGAAATCTTCGGCAAGTTATTCCTGACAACATTCCGCATTGTTGCAGTAGCATTGATAGGGTGGTATCTCTATAAAATCATAAAGAAAGGGTTCAAAACAGGTTATATCGTCTGTGTGGCTCTTATTCTGACCGGTGCTTTGGGGAACATCATAGATAGCGTGTTCTATGGAGTTATTTTCAATGAAAGCACTCATTCGCAGATTGCCAGTTTCATGCCCGAAGGTGGTGGATATTCTACCTGGTTTTACGGAAAAGTGGTGGATATGTTTTACTTTCCGATTATAGATACAAACTGGCCTACATGGATGCCGTTTGTGGGTGGAGAGCATTTTATATTCTTTAGTCCGATCTTTAATTTTGCGGATGCCGCTATCAGTTGCGGTATCATTGCCTTGTTACTCTTTTATAGTAAATATTTGAATGAGTCTTATCATTCGCTGGATAAAGATAAAAAGGAAGCTACGGATCATGAAAAATAAATTTCGGTTTCATCTGTGTCTCATCTGCATGTTCGTTTTTGCGGTAGCCGGGTGTAAAGTGAAAAGACCCAGTGATGTAATCTCGGAATCGAAGATGGAGAATTTGCTGTATGATTATCATGTGGCAAAGTCTATGGGAGATAATTTGCCTTATAGTGAGAACTATAAGAAAGCATTGTATATCGACGCCGTTTTCAAGAAATACGGGACTACACAAGCTGCATTTGACTCATCCATGGTTTGGTATACCCGTAACACAGAGATTTTATCGAAAATTTATGATAAGGTGAAAAAACGCTTGAAAGACGAACAGGAACTTGTTGGCGACCTGATAGCCAAGCGTGATAAGAAACCGAAAATGACTAAGCAGGGTGATAGCATCGATGTCTGGCCGTGGCAGCGTATGGTACGTTTGACCGGTGAAATGATGGATAATCAATATGTATTTACTTTGCCGACCGACTCTAACTACAAAGACCGGGATACACTGGTATGGGAAGTGCGGTATCGTTTCCTGGAGCCGATGCTTGCCGACTCTTTAAGAGGTGTCACTATGGCTATGCAGGTGATTTATGAGAAAGATACGATCAATCATTGGAAAAAGGTGACTGAACCGGGTGTGCAACAAATTCGTTTGTTTGCAGACACATTAGGTTCGATGAAAGAAATAAAAGGGTTCATTTATTATCCGATGGATAGCCAGGAAAAAGGCGGGGCAGTATTGGCCGACCGCTTCATGATGACTCGTTATCATTGTACGGATACGCTCGCATTTGCTGTACGCGATTCTTTGAATAAGATAGAAGCATTGAAAGCGGATTCTTTGAAGAAGATAGCTACTAAAGAAAATGCCGACTCTTTACATAAGGTCATAGACAAGAATAAAGATGACATTCAGCGTCTGACACCGGAAGAGATGAACCGTCGTCGTACGGGAACTCATCGTGAGAAGAAGCCGGAGCAGATTCAGGTGGAACAGCATATCCAAAAGGAACGGATAGAGCAAAGAAAAGAACGCCAGATGAATCAACGCAGGAAGCAGCAACAAAGACGTTCAAACAACTGATTGTAATGAAACGTTTTGCTTCTCATTATTTGCTGATACCTGCCGTCGGATATATGAAGCAGCAGGTAGTGGAGATCACTGACGAAGGAGTTGTCCGAGGTGTGTTCCCATTGACCGAAGAGATTGAATCGGTTGAATGGATGCCGGGAGTGATTGTGCTGCTTTCTGAAAGTCAGGTGGAAAAAATAAAAAACACTGGGATGATTTTAAAAAACATTCCAGTGTTTCAAATCAATCTTCCCAGTGTTTCGAATCAATCTTCTCAATGTTTTAATGAGTATCTGCAGGAAGCAGAAAAGAAGGGGGAAGCTTTATTTCCTTATTTGTTTTATCCTTTTGATTTTACTTCCATGCAGCCTGTCGACGGAACTCGGCACAGATTACTGCGGTAGCAATGGCTACATTCAGAGACTCGGATGTCTCTTGGCCTGCCGGATAATTGGGGATATATAATTTTCGGTTGATTAATGTGGCTACCTCTTTCCCTATGCCATTCCCTTCATTTCCCATTACGATCAAGCCATTGGCCGACAATGGTTGTTCATACATGTTTTTTCCATCCAGAAACGTACCGAACACAGGAGTATCTCCGAGCGACCGGATAAAATCGGGGAGGGAAGTATAATGTACTTTCACCCGGGCAATTCCACCCATAGTGGCTTGTATGGTCTTAGGGTTATATACATCTACCGTATTCTGCGAGCAGATAATATGTTCGATGCCAAACCAGTCGGCCAGACGGATAATGGTACCTAGATTTCCGGGATCCTGCACATCGTCCAATGCAAGGCAAAGTGATGAACGAACTGCCTCCGGATCCAAAGTATATTGTGGTTGTTCGAAAATAGCAAGTACCTGTTGGGGAGTTTTCAATAAACTGGCCCGTGAAAGATCTTCCTGTGAAACTTCTACCAGTTCACTTGCATCTATATCGGGATGTTCCTGAAGCCAGGAGGAAGTGGCTGCTAAAAAACGACAAGGAAAATGTCCGAGTAAATCACCTACCAATTTAGGACCTTCAGCCAGAAATACTCCCTCTTCTTTGCGTATTTTCTTCAGTTCCAGCGAGTGGATATACTTTATTTTGTTTTTACTTAGTGATGCCATAAATTTGATATTCTTTTGCAAAGCTATAAAGATATTTCCAATCTATCCTTACTTTCCTCTCTTTTTCTTAATTTATTTTTCCCGTCGGAAAATATAATTTATCTTTGTAAGCGCATTTTTTATGCTATCGATGTAAAACCGTATGAGGAGAAATTTTCTTTATTTACTTGCTTCTGCTGCTGTCTTGTCACTTGCTTCGTGTACTACCACTAAGTTTGTGCCGGATGGTTCTTATTTGCTGGATGAAGTTAAAATTCGTACGGACCAGAAAAACATACGGCCTTCTTCCTTACGTATGTATGTTCGTCAAAATCCTAATGCCAAGTGGTTCAGCCTGATAAAGACTCAACTTTATGTCTACAATCTGTCGGGACGTGATTCAACCAAATGGGGAAACAAATTTTTAAGAAGGATAGGGGATGCTCCTGTAATATATAGCGAGGACGAAGCGAAACGCTCTGAAGAAGAAATCACTAAGGCTGTGCACAATATGGGATATATGGCGGCAACCGTGAAGCGTTCGACTAAAATAAAAAAGAAAAAGATTAAACTGTATTATGATGTAACGGCCGGCAAACCCTACGTTGTTCAATCTATCAAATATGATATTTATGATCCTAAAATAGCCTCTCTTCTCAAACAGGATTCTGCCAGAAGCTTGTTGAAGGAAGGAATGTATTTGGATGTGAATGTATTGGATGCGGACAGGCAACGTATCACGAATAAGTTGCTTCGGAATGGCTATTATAAATTTAATAAGGATTATATCGGATATACGGCCGATACGGTTCGTAATACTTATAATGTAGATCTGACTCAACATTTGCAGATGTATAAAGCGCATGCGATTGATTCGGCAAGGGCACATCAGCAATATTGGATCAATAAGATTAATTTTATTACGGATTATGACGTTTTGCAGTCTTCTGCCTTGAGTAGTGTGGATATTAATGATTCGGTTCATTATAAGGGATATCCGATTTACTATAAGGATAAGCTCTATTTACGTCCTAAAGTGCTTACGGATAACCTCCGGTTTGCTTCCGGCGATTTGTTTAATGAGCGTGATGTGCAGCAAACTTATTCCAGTTTCGGGCGTTTGTCTGCATTGAAATATACGAATATCCGTTTTATCGAGACTCAAGTTGGAGATTCAACAATGCTCGATTGTTACGTGATGTTGACTAAGAGCAAGCATAAATCGGTATCCTTTGAGGTAGAGGGAACCAATTCTGCCGGTGACTTGGGAGCGGCAGCTTCCGTTTCTTTCCAGAATAGGAATCTCTTTCGCGGGTCGGAAACGTTTATGATAAAATTCCGTGGAGCGTATGAGGTTATTTCCGGGCTTCAGGCAGGCTATTCAAATAATAACTATACGGAGTATGGAGTGGAAACGAGTATCAACTTTCCTAATTTCCTGTTCCCATTCATTTCCTCTGATTTTAAACGGAAAATCAGGGCTACAACAGAGTTTGGTTTACAGTATAATTATCAGTTGCGACCGGAGTTCTTGCGTACGATGGCTTCTGCTAACTGGAGTTACAAGTGGACACAACGCCAGAAGATACAACACCGTATTGATTTGATAAATATTGCTTTCCTTTATTTGCCCCGTATTTCTGAAAGATTTAAAGAAGACTATATAAATAAAGGACAGAACCATATATTCCAGTATAATTATCAGGATCGACTGATTATAAATATGGGATATAGCTATAATTATAATAGCGTGGGAGGATCGATTATCAATAATACGATTGCTTCTAATTCATACTCCATCCGTTTTAATTTCGAATCGGCGGGAAATGTAATGTATGCTCTGTCAAAGGCTGCAAACATTCGGAAGAACAGTAATGGTGAATACGCTATTCTGGGAATTCCTTATGCTCAATATCTGAAAGGGGAGTTTGATTTTGCTAAGAATATCAGAATCGATTATCGTAACTCTTTTGCGTTTCATGCTGGTGTGGGAATAGCTGTACCTTATGGAAATGCGAAGACTATTCCGTTTGAGAAACAATATTTCTCTGGTGGAGCCAATAGTGTCCGCGGATGGAGTGTTCGCGATTTGGGACCGGGCTCTTTTGCAGGAAATGGGAATTTGCTCGATCAATCCGGAGATATTAAACTGGATGCCAGTATTGAATACCGAAGCAAGTTATTCTGGAAGTTTCAGGGGGCGGTATTTATTGATGCTGGTAATATCTGGACCATCCGGAGTTATGCCAATCAACCGGGAGGGGTTTTCAAGTTTGATAGGTTTTATAAGCAAATAGCAGTGGCCTACGGATTAGGTCTCCGCCTGGATTTGGATTTCTTTATTTTGCGTTTTGACGGAGGTATGAAAGCTGTCAATCCTGCCTATGAAACGAGGAAAGAGCATTTCCCCATCATTCATCCTAAATTCAGTCGTGACTTTGCTTTCCATTTTGCTGTGGGATATCCTTTCTAATCAGCCATTTATTATTTACTCTTACTAATTCGAGCGTATCTTGCAGGGAACTTACGTATTCCATTTTTCCTCCGATGGGATGAATGACGAATGCATTTTTGATTTGGCAGACAACCGACGCTTCTTCTAAATTAGCATCTATCTCACTTGAAATAACAGAAACTTTTGCAGCGCCTCGTGTCTTAAGTTGCTCCAGATGGGGTTGCCCGACATTAGATGCTAAGAAACTAAGATAAGATTGAGAAGAAGGCGTGCTCCATTCTTTGGCGACCGGATAATTGAAATTATAAAAGGCTTCACAGAAATCTATGGCTGTCTGTTCTATTTGAGTTTGAGGAGTCTGTTGCTGACAAGATAGACAGGTGAAGATTAGAACAGAATAGATAAGTGTATGTAGTTTATTCATAGTACAAAAGATTCTTGATAGAAGAAGATAAGATTGAAAAAGGAGATGAAACTCCTATATGATGTTTCATCTCCTTCGTATTTGTTTTTATTTTTAGCGGGCGGCAAACATAAAATTGCTCATTGTAGCCTGGCGTGCTGCCAGCATGCCTTGAGCATCCAGCGTTACATTCATCTTTTCGCCATTTGGCAAGAACAAATCAGCAGTGCCATCATTGTTCATTTTTACTAATTCAGCGCTTTCACCGTTTGCAACGACATTCCATGTGTTGGCTTCTTTGTTGTAGATCAGGTCCATTGAAGCAGTTTCGCCCTCTTTAGTAATGGAATATCCATTCTCAAGAGTTTTCACCATGTAGTTGCCGTTTTCTCCTTTTACTTTCTTTACGTCACCTACATTAGCCATCGGATTGGAGCCACTCCAGAATTCGATTGAGTTGATAACTAAAGCATCAGCCAGGTAAGCTACACCATAAACCGGAACAATGTTGAAAGCAAGGAATACGAGTTCGTTTACAAACTTGTTTCCAACTGATTGATTCCAGGAAGACAGGCGGTTGAATAAACCAAATGATCCTACACAAGAACTGAATAATAAGCTACCACTAAGTACTACTGCGACTAAAGTCAGTTTTCTTCTTTTCATGTTAAAATGTTTTTGATTAATAAAAAATATTGATAATTTCTCTCTTATGTGTATGCAAATATAATATTTTTTAATTAATCGGGGCTATTATTTCTAATTTTTGTATACTCTTGACTTCCGCCGTGACAATTCGTTTCCTATGATATGGTCTATTGAAAATTTACCGGGACCGGCAATATACATCAATATAAATACAACTAAATAGATGAAGGCTAGCTCTTTAACCGCAAATACGTCATTAGCATGAACAACAAAGAAGGCTACTATCATTGTGAAAATCATCGGGATCATTGCCAAGCGATACAGGAATCCGATGATAAATGCCATCGAACATACGAGTTCGCCAAAAATTGCTAATCCGAGAGATAGGGGACTTCCTATTCCAAGCGGATCAGGAAATACTGCTGACATCTCCTGGAAGTTACTCCATTTCTGGATACCGTGGTTCATTAATAATATACCGAAGATGATCCGGACAGCCAATAGCAACAAAGATACTTTCGTTGTATTCGATTTTGTGGGAAATAAAAAACTATAAATCATAAGTTGTTCTATTTTTAAGTTTATATCTATTTATATAAACATAAAAAATCTTGAAATTGTTCTCTATTGATAGTAAAATTTGTTTGGACCTTATTCCTTATTTAAAACATAATGGTCTGCAAGTTCTCCGGTTATTTCTTGTTTATCCATTGTTAGTTTGCGTAAATGATTTTCTTCTACTTTATAATAAGAAAGTTCTCCGCCTTCTTCATTAAGAGTCAACAGGTTGTCTTTTAAAGTATATGTACCTTTTTCGTCAAATGAGCTGTCTCTATCGATATATACGGAATGGAGGCTGAATGTTTTGTCCGGATTTAATGTCAGGGTTGTTTCAATACCCGGACAATCGGCAGCGGGGAAAACTCCTTTATAAGTTCCTTCGTAATCAAGTGAATTTTCCGCATTATGGATATCGGTTACTTCGATTGAAGTACTGTCTGCACCGGCACTCTTGTTTGTTTTCGCGCTATTGTTGCATGCTGCCAAAAGAGCACATGAACATACTAAAATGAAAATTTTCTTCATAATTATTGTTTCTATTAGTTAGTCTAATTGAGTATATTGGACGTAAAGGTATAAATTTAAAATGGAATCTTTATAGTAAAAAGAAACGAACAACTTTATTTATGAATAAATAAACTTTGTATCTTTGCGGAAAATTCTAAAGATATGGCACAACATACTTATGACAATGAAGCTGTTCAGGAATTATTGAACTGGGCAAAAAAGATGATTGAGACAAAGAATTATCCTACAGAAAGATATCAGGTCAATAAATGTACTACCATTATTGATGGTAAATCGTATTTGGAATCTTTGATTGCAATGATTTCCAGAAACTGGGAGAATCCGACTTTTCATCCTACTATTGAGCAATTATGGGAGTTTAGGGAAAAGTGGGAAAATAAAGAAGCGTAGTAAATTGTGATTCAATGTTGAATGATAAATCATTTATGAATATAGAAATGCACTCTAATCATGTCAGATAAGAGTGCATTTCTATTTTATTAGTTTGATATTTATCAGCTTCCTAAAAAGGCAGCCATCTTTTCTTCTTTTTCAGGGATGTTTTTTCTTCTTCTCCGTTTTGGCTATAGATATCTGCAAACGTCTTTTTCTCTTTAATCATTTCGTAAATGACTCCCCAGTCTGGTAAACCACCCAGATTTCGATCGTCAATGAACATGTCGGCTTTCAACTTTCGAGAGAATCCCTGATGGCCTTTCTGCTCTTCAGGATAATCCTTATTAACGGCATAAAATTCTAAACCTCTGGATTTACACCATTCGACAGCTTCGTCCAGAAGTGCTCCTTCACGCACACTCCACAGTATTAAACGATGCTTTTCTTGTTGCAATAACTTCAATGTGTCAACAGCGAATGGAATCTCTTCACCAATGCGTGGATAACGATGTTCTACAATCGTTCCGTCAAAATCAACAGCTATAATCATAGTTTTTAATTACCTAATTTGGAACAAAGATACGGACAGTAAGCCAAAAAAACGTATCTTTGTCTCAAATTAACATTTTAATAAAAATATAAATACATGAACAATTCCCCTCAGCGTGCTGCTAAAGGCTTTACGAGAGCATTTTGGGTCAGCAACACAGTCGAACTGTTTGAGCGTATGGCATATTATGCCGTTTTTATCGTTCTCACTATTTATCTATCTTCCATTTTAGGTTTTAATGATTTCGAAGCAAGTATGATTTCCGGGCTTTTTTCCGGTGGATTGTATCTGCTTCCTATTTTTTCCGGTGCTTATGCTGACAAGATCGGTTTCCGGAAATCAATGATTATAGCATTTTCCTTATTATCCATCGGATATTTAGGGTTGGGTGTACTGCCCACTTTACTGGAAGCTGCCGGTTTGGTTAGTTATGGTGCCACTACTCAATTTAATGGTTTGCCTGATAGCTATACCCGGTGGATCATCGTGCCGGTTTTGTTTGTACTTATGGTGGGAGGTTCTTTCATTAAGTCCATTATCTCCGCTTCTGTGGCTAAAGAAACAACGGAAGCAACCCGTGCCCGTGGTTATTCCATATTTTATATGATGGTAAATGTGGGTGCTTTCACCGGTAAAACGATTATCGATCCTTTGCGTAATGTCATTGGTGAACAAGCGTATATCTATATTAATTATTTCTCCGGTGCGATGACAATAGTTGCTTTACTTGCTGTTATTCTTCTTTATAAATCGACGCATACGGCAGGTGAAGGAAAAAGTCTCCATGAGATTGGACAGGGATTTATGCGAATCATCACAAACTGGCGTTTATTGATTCTTATTTTGATTGTTACAGGTTTCTGGATGGTGCAACAGCAGCTTTATGCCACTATGCCTAAATATGTGATTCGTATGGCTGGAGAGACGGCAAAACCGGGTTGGATTGCCAACGTGAATCCGTTTGTGGTGGTTTGCTGCGTTAGTTTTATCACCCGTTTGATGGCCAAACGCAGTGCGATTACTTCGATGAATGTGGGAATGTTTTTGATTCCTATTTCGGCATTACTGATGGCATGTGGAAATTTGTTGGGTAATGATCTTATTACAGGTATGAGCAATATTACTCTGATGATGATTGCGGGTATAGTTGTGCAGGCGCTTGCCGAATGTTTCATTTCACCGCGTTATCTGGAATATTTCTCTTTACAGGCTCCGAAAGGAGAAGAAGGAATGTATTTAGGATTCAGTCATTTACATTCATTCCTTTCTTCTATTTTCGGTTTTGGTCTGGCGGGAATTTTGCTCACTAAATATTGTCCGGATCCGGCTTTGTTCGAGACGCGGGAAGCATGGGAGGCAGCTAGTGGAAATGCCCATTATATATGGTATTACTTTGCTGCTATAGGCCTGATTGCCGCTGTAGCGCTACTATTATTTGCAAAAATCACCGAATCCATCGACAAAAAGAAGGAGGCTTCTCGGTAATTCTCTGCTTTTTTATGTATATTTGCCGTCACTTTGCTGTAAAAGTTGACGGCATTTTGCATTTTAATAAAGAGGATAAAACATGAAAGTAAAATTTATAAGCCTGGCGAGTGGCAGTAGCGGGAACTGTTATTATCTGGGCACTGAAACCTATGGGATACTGATAGATGCCGGAATCGGCATACGTACTATCAAAAAATCACTGAAAGATTATAATATCTTGATGGATAGTATTCGTGCGGTATTTATAACGCACGATCATGCTGACCATATTAAAGCAGTGGGTAATCTGGGAGAAAAAATGAATATTCCTGTTTATACAACCGCACGTATTCATGCTGGAATTAATCGTAGCTATTGTATGACGGAGAAACTTAGCTCGTCAGTTCGTTATCTGGAAAAGCAAGAGCCTATGACGCTGGAAGATTTTCACATCGAATCTTTTGAAGTGCCACACGATGGAACGGACAATGTGGGGTATTGCATTGAAATTGATGGCAAAGTCTTTTCTTTCTTAACCGACCTTGGAGAGATTACTCCTACAGCTGCTCATTATATCAGTAAAGCCCATTATCTGATACTTGAAGCCAACTACGATGAGGAAATGCTCAAAATGGGGCCTTATCCTCAATATCTGAAAGAACGGATTGCAAGTAAAACCGGACACATGAGTAACTCTGATACTGCAGAGTTTCTGGCGGAAAATATTACTGAACATTTGCGATATATCTGGTTATGCCATTTAAGTAAAGACAATAATCACCCGGAGCTGGCTTATAAAACGGTGGAATGGAAATTAAAGAACAAAGGTGTTATTGTAGGCAAAGATGTGCAACTACTTGCTTTAAAGCGAAATACGCCTTCCGAGCTTTATGTGTTCGAATAAAGACGAAAAAAGATAGTAAAAAAGCTGCATGATTGTTTGGTCAAATAAAATAAAAGACCTACTTTTGCAACCGCAAACGAGGAATTAAGCACTCTTAGCTCAGTTGGTAGAGCAACTGACTCTTAATCAGTGGGTCCAGGGTTCGAATCCCTGAGGGTGTACAAATTCGACGTTGCAATAAAAATAAAATGTTGCACTCTTAGCTCAGCTGGTAGAGCAATTGACTCTTAATCAATGGGTCCAGGGTTCGAGTCCCTGAGGGTGTACAAAGATTATTAAAAGGAGAACTTAAAAGGTTCTCCTTTTTTGTTAAGAGCTTTTTGGGGTGTTACTGTTCAGCTGTAGGAATAAAAAATACCGCTACTCAAAGCTATATTCGACTTTGGTAGCGGTTTTTTTATAGTGTAACTACTATCTATTAGAACTTGAAGAAGTTCTTGGCATTGTTGTAGCTGATATCTTCAATCATTTGGTTTACACGCTCCATTTCAGATACCGGAATTTCTCCGTTTTCTACGTCACGTCCTACCAGGTTACACAATGTACGGCGGAAATATTCATGACGCGGGTAGGATAGGAATGAACGAGAGTCGGTCAACATACCTACGAAGCGGCTCAAAAGACCGAGTACTGACAAAGCATTCATTTGTTTTTCCATACCATCCTTTTGATCGAGGAACCACCATCCGGAACCAAATTGGATTTTTCCCGGGATAGAACCATCCTGGAAGTTACCCAGCATTGTTGCAATTACTTCGTTGGCGCATGGGTTCAAGTTGTAGAGGATTGTTTTAGTCAATTTGCCATTAGTGTTCAGGCGATCAAGGAATTTAGCCATTGCTTTGGCGGTTGTAAATTCACCGATAGAATCGAAACCTGTATCAGCACCCAGTAATTTAAACATCTTCGTGTTATTGTTACGAATAGCGCCGTAATGGAATTGTTGAGTCCATCCTTTTTCCCAGTCCATTTCACCGAAGATCACAAGCATTGCCGATTTGAATTTCAGAATTTCTTCCTTGGTCAATTCTGCGCCACCATATACCTTATTAAAGATGGCTTTGATTTCAGCATCTGTATAATCTTCTGCGTAGAATTCTTCAATACCATGGTCAGACAGACGGCAGCCTTGTTCTGCGAAGAAGTCATGACGTTTGCGTAAAGCAGCGATCATATCATCAAAGTTGGAGATGATAACACCACTTACCTCTGCCAGTTTTTCTACATAACTGCGGAAATCTGCAGGGACTTCTACAGCCATAGCCTTATCAGGACGCCATGTTGGTAACATCTTGATTTCAAATCCGCTTTCGCGTGTTTTGATATGATATTCCAATGAATCGATAGGATCATCCGTTGTGCAAACGGCTTCTACATGATAACGACGCATCATTCCACGAGCTGAATATTCGGGTTGAGACAGTTTCTCGTTACATTCATCGTAAATTTCACGTGCGGTTTGTGGATTCAATATTTTATTGATACCAAATGCCGTTTTCAGTTCAAGGTGAGTCCAGTGGTACAATGGGTTGCGGAAAGTGTAAGGTACTGTTTCCGCCCATTTTTCAAATTTTTCCCAGTCTGTGGTATCTTTTCCCGTACAGAAACGTTCGTCTACACCGTTTGTACGCATTGCACGCCATTTGTAGTGGTCACCGCCCAACCAGATTTCAGTCAGTGATTTAAACTTGTAGTCGTCAGCTACCATTTGAGGGATAAGGTGACAGTGATAGTCGATGATCGGCATTTTAGCCGCATGCTCGTGATACAACTTTTGCGCAGTTTCTGTTTGCAGCAAGAAGTTTTCGTCCATGAAGTTCTTCATTATTACTGTGTTTTAAGTATATAAAATTATTACTTTCTATATTTATACCTATATAGTATTGATTTTAAAGCTAATAGGCGTAAATCTTGTTTTAGTTTTATTAACCGTTATCGAACACAAAAATAGAAAATTTACTTGGAGTAACAAAATAATTCGTATATTTGCAGCGATTATTTATAATATTTAAGTTTTAGCACTATGGAGGACCAGAACTATACCATTAAAGACATTGCCCGTATGGCCGGTGTTTCCGCCGGAACGGTTGACAGGGTGTTGCACAATCGCGGTGACGTGTCTCCCAAAAGCAAAGCCAAAGTACAAAAGGTGTTGGATGAGATTCATTATCAGCCCAATGTGTTTGCTATCGGTTTGGCTGCTAAAAAGAAATATTCTTTCCTCTGTTTGATACCTTATTATATAGAGCATGATTATTGGCATTCGGTAGTAGGGGGGATTGAGCGTGTCCGGCAAGAATTACGTCCTTTTAATGTGAGTATAGATTATTTGTGCTATCACCATGGGGATGAGAAGAGTTATCAGGAAGCCTGCCTTTCTATAAAAGAAAAGAATGTGGATGCGGTATTGATTTCTCCGAATTTTCGGGAAGAGACACTGGCGCTGACAGCCTATTTACAGGAAAATAAGATTGCTTATGCTTTTGTCGATTTCAATATGGAAGAAGCGAAAGCGTTGACGTATATCGGGCAGGATTCATATAAGAGCGGATATATCGCAGCGAAAATATTGATGCGCAATTATTCGGCAGGAGAAGGCCAGGAGTTGGTTTTGTTTTTAAGTAACAATAAAGATAATCCGGCTGAAATACAGATGCAACGCCGTTTGGATGGTTTTATGAGTTACATTGCCGAAGAATATAATAACTTGGTAATCCATGAGGTAGTACTTAATAAATCCGATCAGGAAAGTAACCAACAGACATTGGATGAGTTTTTTCAGGCGCATCCGAAGGCTTTACTGGGAGTTGTATTTAATTCCAGAGTGTATCAGTTGGGAGAGTATCTTCGTCATGCGGGACGTAGCATGAAAGGACTGATAGGATATGACCTTCTGAAAGCAAACGTAGATTTATTAAAATCCGGTGATGTGCATTATTTAATCGGGCAACGTCCGGGTTTGCAAGGATATTGTGGGGTGAAGGCTTTGTGCGATCATGTCGTGTTTAAGAAGTCTGTTGAACCTGTAAAATACATGCCTATTGATATCCTGATAAAGGAAAACATTGATTTTTATTTTGAATTTGTATAATATCAACTTTATAAATTACAACTAACATGAAAGCATTAAACAAAGAAACTGCTCCTAAAACACAACGTCCGGAGCGTATTATCCAATTTGGCGAAGGTAACTTTTTGCGTGCATTTGTAGATTGGATTATTTATAACATGAACCAGAAAGCTGATTTCAACAGCAGTGTAGTAGTGGTTCAACCGATTGATAAAGGTATGGTCGATATGCTGAATGCACAGGATGATCTTTATCATGTAAACCTTCAAGGATTGGATAAAGGAGAGGCTGTTAACAGCTTGACAATGATTGATGTAATCAGCCGCGCTTTAAACCCATATACTCAAAATGACGAGTTTATGAAGTTGGCAGAGCAACCTGAAATGCGTTTTGTTATTTCAAACACTACAGAGGCTGGTATTGCTTTTGATCCGGCTTGTAAACTTGAGGATGCTCCTGCTTCATCTTATCCGGGTAAGCTGACTCAATTACTCTATCATCGTTTTAAAACATTCAATGGTGATAAGACAAAAGGTTTGATTATTTTCCCTTGCGAGCTTATTTTCCTGAATGGTCATAAGTTGAAAGAAACAATTTATCAATATATTGAATTGTGGAACCTGGGTAATGAGTTTAAAACTTGGTTTGAAGAAGCTTGTGGTGTATATGCAACATTGGTAGACCGTATTGTTCCGGGATTCCCGCGCAAGGATATTGCTGCTATCAAAGAAAAACTGCAATATGATGATAATCTGGTTGTTCAGGCTGAAGTTTTCCATTTGTGGGTTATTGAAGCTCCGCAGGAAGTTGCAAAAGAGTTCCCGGCTGACAAGGCAGGCTTGAATGTATTGTTTGTACCGTCAGAAGCTCCTTATCACGAACGTAAGGTTACTTTGTTGAATGGCCCGCATACTGTTCTTTCTCCGGTTGCCTATCTCTCGGGAGTGAATATTGTACGTGATGCTTGCCAGCACGAAGTGATTGGCAAATATATCCACAAGGTAATGTTTGACGAACTGATGGAAACTTTGAACTTGCCGAAGGATGAGTTGGAGAAATTTGCAAATGATGTATTGGAACGCTTCAACAATCCGTTCGTGGATCATGCAGTAACCAGCATCATGCTGAATTCTTTCCCTAAATACGAAACTCGTGATTTGCCGGGATTGAAGACTTATCTGGAACGTAAAGGTGAACTTCCTAAAGGACTGGTACTTGGTTTAGCCGCTATCATTACTTATTATAAAGGTGGTGTACGTGCTGATGGTGCTGAAATTGTTCCGAATGATGCTCCTGAAATCATGAACCTGCTGAAAGAACTTTGGGCAACAGGTTGCACAAAGAAAGTTGCCGAAGGTGTTCTGGCTGCAGATTTTATCTGGGGAGAAGATTTGAATAAGATTCCGGGATTGACAGAAGCCGTAAAAGCTGATTTGGATTCTATCCAGGAAAAAGGAATGCTTGAGACCGTTAAAGGTATTCTGTAATTAGAAGACTAAATAAAAAAATAGCGCCACTTGTTCAGAGAACAGTGGCGCTATTTTTTATTATCAGATTATTTATTATTCTTGTTCAGCCGTATGCAAAATAAATGTAGTAGCTCCAATTGTCACAATAGCGCCATCTTCAATGCGTACACGGTCTTTATCTCCCAGAATTTCATTCATAAGGAAAGTACCTGTGAGACTAGGAGCATCTCGTAATGTGTAGACTAGCTTTCCTTGCTTATTACGCTTTATATTGATGATGCAATGGCGTCGATCCATGCTCATATCACCACTTTCAATGGGAGTATTAATGTTTGTTCCTACACAACGGCGGCCTATGACATTGTCACCTTCCTGCAAGGGAAGTAACTGTTTAAAACCAAATACATTTTCGATAACAGTGATATATCCGAATTCTTCTTTATGAGATTCAGCTTCTTCTTCCAGGTTTTCTTCTTTTCTAAGAGCCTTAACTTTACTTTTTCCTAACCGGATACTGAATTGCTTGCCACAATGTTCGCATTCAAATACCAGTGATTGGCCTTCGCTATACTTGGTTTCATCAAAATAAAGATAATTCTCACATTTAGGACAAAGAACTCGTTTCATGCTTTTTAAAAGGGGTTTTTATTTAGCCAGTAACCAGGCATTCTTATAAGTTTCGTTTTTTCTTAGCTCAAGTAATTGCTTGGTCGCTTCATCACGGTTGTTGAATGAATCGATACTGACACGTACTTTACCATCAGTGTTCAGAGCTTTTGCATCTGCAAATCCTTTTGATTTTAATTGGTTCGCAATAACTTCTGCATCTTTTAGGCTGATTCCTCCTGCCACAATGATATGAAAAGGATGATTTGCACTTTCTTGAGATTTCACCGCAGGAGCAGGAGTCGCTGTTTCCTGTTTTACCACTTTCACTTCTCTTACTGCGATCGGTTTGGAAGTCTTGGCTTTATCCGTTGTATGCTTTTTAGCAGATGAAGTTTTGGTTGAAGCAGAAGAAGCAGAAAGCTTCTTTGCTTGTTGCGCAACATCGTTCTTAACATAAACAGGAGTTACTGCAACCGATTGCTTTTCTATTTGCTCAAAAAGCTCGCTGGGCAATAACTGTGCATAATTGTTCTTTTGAACGTCGGTATTCTCTACCGGAGTTGAAAAGGCAAAGAACAGTACGATGGCAGCAATCATTGCTGCAGCATTGCGGAGATACGCGCGGTTGATACTAATTTCAAAAGTCTTCTTTTCCTTTTCCTGATAAGTCGGTACCAATACTTTTTCTTTCTGCTGCAGAGCCGAAAGTTCATGTATTTCAAAAGAGTCGAGACCATACAATGAAGGAGTTGTTATCTTATAATCATAAGGAACGAACTCGTAGTTACCATAAATGTTATAATGAATCTCACCTATATTATCCAGATGGGCTTTCCCTTCCTCATGAAGGAGACCGATAAATTCGTTTACTTCTTTTTCTACTATACGGCTGGCGTCAGCAAAACTTGTGTCGTATGCTGACATATAAGATTGCACCAGTACGCCGTCATTCAGTTTTAATTGAGGATTAAAACCGATTGTACGGGTAGGAGGTAAAAATATATTTTCTTCCTTTACGCGGGTTGCGGGCGAATAATGTGCTACAAAACCACCAAATCCCGGAACAATGACGCAGTCGTTTTCCAGTAGTAAAGTCTCTATATGTTGTGCCAATTCAATCATGTCTGCAAAATTAAGAGATAAATTGAATATATCCCAGAAAACTTCGAAAAATTCACTACTTTTGCATCGTTTTATTTATCACTATCAATAATGAACTATATACAGACAGAAATAGACGGAGTATGGCTGATCGAGCCTAGAGTTTTCTCCGATGAACGGGGCTATTTTATGGAAGCCTATAAGAAAGAAGAGTTTGAAGCCAATATTGGTCCCGTAAACTTTATACAGGACAACGAGTCGAAATCATCTTTTGGTGTATTGCGTGGATTGCACTATCAAAAAGGAGAACATAGTCAGGCGAAACTGGTTCGTGTTCTTAAAGGAGAAGTGCTCGACGTTGCCGTTGATTTGCGTAAATCATCGCCTACGTTTGGAAAGCATGTTTGTGTATTGCTTAGTGAAGAAAACAAGAGACAATTTTTTATTCCCCGTGGTTTTGCTCATGGCTTTGCTGTCTTGAGTGAAGAAGCTGTTTTTACATATAAGGTAGATAACAAGTATGCTCCGCAGGCAGAAGCCTCTATTTTATATAATGACGAAGCATTGGGGATCGACTGGCCGTTGGCAGAGTCGCAAATGTTATTATCTGCGAAAGACAGAGAGGGAACTGCTTTCAAGGACGCCGTTTATTTTGAATGAATTTCTAAACAAACAATAGATTAAGTATGAAAATTGCAATCGTGGGAACAGGGTATGTGGGCCTGGTGTCAGGCACATGTTTTGCCGAAATTGGCGTGAATGTAACGTGCGTAGACACGAACAAAGAGAAAATCGAATCTTTGCAAAAGGGGAACATTCCAATTTATGAAAATGGATTGGAAGAGATGGTACTCCGTAATATGAAAGCAAAGCGATTGAAGTTTACTACCTCATTGGAAAGTTGTCTGGATGAAGTGGAAGTTATATTCAGTGCAGTTGGAACTCCTCCGGATGAAGATGGCAGCGCTGATTTGAAATACGTATTGGAGGTGGCCCGTACCATTGGTCGCAATATGAAACAGTATAAATTGGTAGTTACCAAAAGTACCGTTCCGGTAGGCACTGCCAGTAAGGTTCGTGCGGTTATTCAGGAAGAACTGGATAAGAGAGGCGTGACGGTTGATTTTGATGTGGCTTCTAATCCGGAATTCCTTAAAGAAGGAAATGCTATCAGTGACTTTATGAGCCCGGACCGCGTGGTAGTGGGAGTGGAGTCGGCACGTGCGGAGAAATTGATGTCCAAACTATATAAACCATTCTTATTGAATAATTTCCGTGTGATTTTCATGGATATTCCGTCTGCGGAAATGACTAAATATGCGGCAAATTCGATGCTGGCAACCCGTATAAGCTTTATGAATGATATTGCAAACTTGTGCGAGATTGTTGGTGCGGATGTGAATATGGTGCGTAGTGGGATAGGTTCGGATACTCGTATCGGACGTAAGTTTCTGTACCCGGGTATCGGATATGGTGGTTCCTGCTTCCCCAAAGATGTGAAGGCATTGATTAAAACAGCAGAACAGAATGGTTATACCATGCGGGTACTTACGGCTGTGGAAGAAGTGAATGAGAACCAAAAAAGCGTCTTGTTCGAAAAGTTAATGAAACAGTTTAATGGTGATTTGCAGGGTAAGACTGTTGCTTTGTGGGGATTGGCATTTAAACCGGAAACGGATGATATGCGTGAGGCTCCGGCATTAGTCCTGATCGATAAATTGCTGAAAGCAGGTTGTAAAGTACGCGCATACGATCCGGCTGCCGTGCAAGAATGTAAGCGCAGGATTGGTGATACTATCTATTATGCTTGCGATATGTATGATGCCGTACTGGATGCTGATGTGTTGATGTTGGTTACCGAATGGAAAGAATTCCGTCTGCCTTCATGGGCCGTTATCAAGAAAACGATGTCCCGGCAGATTGTGTTGGACGGACGTAATATATATGATAAAAAAGAGATGGAAGAACTCGGATTTATTTATCACTGTATTGGTAAATAAAAAAATAAGAGTATCTTTATATAAAAACTAAAATAGATGATGAAAAATGTGGCTGTATCGTTAATGGCAATCTTTTTCGCGGCATGTAGCGGCAATAAGAGTCCCCATTCTCTTCAACAAGAGAAAGAGGATCTTAGTGCAAAAGGACTACTGCAGGGAATTTGGCTGGACGATGAAACGGAGAGCCCGTTGATGCGTGTAGAAGGAGATACTATCTACTATGCAGATGTACAAAGTACTCCCATTGCATTTAAAATAATACGGGATACTCTTTATACTTATGGAAATGATACTACTTATTACAAGATTGATAAGCAGGCAGAACATATATTCTGGTTTCATTCCATAACGGATGATGTAATTAAGTTGCATAAATCCGAAGATGCCAATGATTCAATCTATTTTGTCCGTCAGGAATTAGTCATTCCGGCATATACGGAAGTAACCAAACGCGATAGTGTAGTGACCTATAATGGCACTCGCTATCGCGCATACGTATATATTAATCCTTCTAAAATGAGAGTCATCAAGACGACTTATTCCGAAGACGGGATTAGCATGGATAATGTATACTATGATAATGTGATGCACATTTGTGTGTATGAAGGTAAAAAGAGCCTGTTTGCCAGCGATGTTACCAAACAGATGTTTGACAAAGTACTTCCTGTCGATTTTCTGGAGCAATCCATCCTGTCAGATACAAAGTTTATGAAAGTAGACCGGAACGGTTTTCATTATCAAGCTGTCCTGGCCATTCCGGAAACTTCCATATATAGCATTGTAAATATGGAAGTAAGTTTTAAAGGAGATTTGACTATCACTTCATCCAAATAAAAAAGCACCATACATTCAGATCGTATAGTGCCGGATTAAAAAAGCCTTGCTTTAATTTTGTCTGGGGGGAGACGGACGGTTATTTCTCTTTCCTCCGTTATTATTATTCCTTTTTCCCCGGAAATCTTTTCTTTTGTAGTTGCCACCCTTGCCCTTGCTAAAAGAACGCGGTTTGTATTCCGGAGCTTCTCCCAATTCTTCAGGAATAGGAATTTTATAAATCTCTTTTTCCAGGAAGTTCTCAATACTTTTGAAGTTACTTTGTTCTTTCTCGCTGATGAACGTAAGTGCTACACCATCATTGTTGGCACGTGCTGTACGTCCGATACGGTGTACATAGTCTTCGCTGTCGTGAGGCACGTCGAAGTTGATAACCAGGCGGATATCATCGATATCTATACCACGTGCAACGATGTCCGTAGCTACCAATATATTGATTCGTCCGGCTTTAAACTCATGCATAACAGTTTCCCGTTGAGCCTGTTCCAGATCCGAATGCATTTCCCCTACGTTCAGTTTCATGGATTTCAAAGCCTTGGCTACTTCCTTGACCTTGATTTTAGAAGATGCAAAGACAATCACACGTTCCGGAACTTCATCCATAAAAAGACTGCGTATGATTCCCAGCTTTTGATTTTCGTAGCAAACGTATGCTGCCTGAATAATCTTTTCTGCAGGTTTGGAAACTGCGAGCTTTATCTCTGACGGATTATTTAAGATTGTGTTTGCCAATTGCTGAATCTTTGCAGGCATTGTTGCAGAAAACATGATTGTCTGTCGTTCCTTCGGCAGATATTTCGCAATTTGCATGATATCTTCATAGAATCCCATGTCGAGCATCCGGTCTGCTTCATCCAGAATAAAATAAGAAACCTTGGAAAGATCTACATATCCAAGGCTTAAATGGGCGATCAGACGTCCGGGAGTAGCAATAACAACATCAGCTCCTAAAGTGAGTCCTTTTTTCTGTTGTTCGAACAATATTCCATCATTTCCACCGTATACGGCAACACTCGATACCGGCATGAAATAGGAAAACCCTTCCATTTGCTGGTCGATCTGTTGGGCCAATTCCCGGGTAGGAGACATGATGACACAATTAATCGCATCTTCCGGATGTTTACCTTCAGATAATTTATTCAATACAGGCAGTAGAAACGCGGCCGTTTTACCTGTTCCTGTCTGTGCTACTGCGATCAAATCTTTACCCTCAAGTATGATTGGAATTGCCTGCTCCTGTATAGGCGTACATTCGTCAAATCGCATGGCATCAAGCGCCTCAAGCACATTTGCATTTAATTGTAGTTCGGAAAACTTCATTCTTTTATTTAATTTGTCAGCAAAGATAATCTATTTTTTGGTCTAATTACATATTCAAGTAAGAATCTTTGAATCCGAGGAAATAGAGCACTCCATCCAGTCCGATGGTGTTGATCGATTGCTTGGCATTTGCCACCACTTTAGGCTTTGCGTGGAAAGCAATTCCCAGTCCGGCAACCCCTAGCATAGGGAGGTCGTTAGCTCCGTCTCCTACGGCGATGGTCTGTGCAATATCCACCTTTTCCACTTGTGCAATGAGGCGGAGCAGTTCGGCTTTCCGTTTTCCGTCTACTACATCTCCCAGGTAACGTCCGGTCAGTTTGCCGTCAATAATTTCCAGTTCGTTGGCATAGACGTAATCTATACCGTATTTCTTTTGCAGGTATTGACCGAAATAAGTGAATCCTCCCGAAAGGATGGCGATTTTGTAACCGTACTTCTTCAATACATACATCAGCCGTTCTACGCCCTCTGTGATAGGCAAACTCTCGGCTATTTCCTGCATGACCGATTCGTCCAGCCCTTTCAATAGTGCTACACGGCGGGTAAAGCTCTCTGTAAAGTCTATTTCTCCACGCATGGCGCTTTCTGTGATGGCCTTTACTTCGTCGCCTACACCGGCACGGATAGCCAGTTCGTCAATCACCTCTGTTTCGATTAATGTAGAGTCCATATCAAAACAGATCAGACGGCGCATACGACGGTACATATTATCCTGTTGGAAAGAAAAGTCCATTTCCAGTTCGCTGGCCAACTTCATCAGCTTCTCCTGCATCGCAATGCGATCTTTCGGAGTACCTCTCACTGAAAATTCGATGCAAGCCCTGGTGCGTGCATCTGCCTGACATTCATCCAACGGGATACGACCTGTCAGACGTTTGATAGCATCAATATTCATGCCCTGCTCGGCCAATATGCTTGTAGCGGCAGAAATCTGTCGGGCGGAAAGCTTGCGTCCCAGAACCGTCAGGATATAACGGTTTTTCCCTTGCATACCTACCCAGTTTTCATATTGCTCGGTGGTGATAGGTTCAAACCGGATGGTCACTCCCAGAGAAGAAGCCTTGAACAACAGTTCCTTCATAATGAATCCGGAATGTCTTTCTTCACTCTTGAACAGGATACCCAGCGATAATGTATTATGAATATCTGCCTGGCCGATATCAAGAATCGTGGCATCATATTTGGCAAGGATTTCGGTCACGGAAGCAGTCAGTCCCGGGCGATCTTCGCCGGTAACTCGAATCAGAATCAATTCAGTATTTGATGGTTGCATAAAAAATAGACTTTAACGCTGCAAAAGTAGAGAAAAAAGTTCGTTTTTATGCTAAATAACATAAAAAGTTATACCCCAAAAGTAAGATTTTTGCTTATTTGCTTGGAAGTTAATTTAATATTTACTTACCTTTGCACCCGGTTTCAAAAATAAAGGCTCTGATAATCAGCGGATTCCTCTTCGCCTGATGCCTGAAAAGACAACGTTTCGGGAAGAAACCACTGTTTAAGGACAGTCCCGGATAGTATTAACTAAAACCGAATTACATGAAGCATGTAAAATGGATTTTTGTTGTATTACTGATTTGTTCCTTGACCGCTTTCGTTGAGAAAGACAAACCTACCGGAGGTTTGAGTGAGGGTGACGTAGCCCCTGATTTTAAAATCGAATCTACGTCAAACGGGCAACCCGCCTTTAAATTGGGAAATTTGAAAGGTAAATATGTGTTGCTAAGTTTTTGGGCAAGTTATGACGCGCAGTCCCGGATGCAAAATGTAAGTTTGAGCAATGCGCTTCGTTCTTCTCATAATGTGGAAATGGTTTCTATTTCATTTGACGAATATCAGTCAATATTTAAGGAAACCGTTCGTAAGGATCAAATAGTTACGCCCACTTGTTTCGTGGAAACAGAAGGCGAGGATTCCGGTTTATTTAAGAAGTACCGTTTAAACCGGGGATTTACTAACTATTTATTGGATGGAAATGGTGTAATTATAGCCAAAAACATCTCTGCTGCAGATCTTTCTGCTTATGTAAAAGAAGTCGGTTAACGATTTTAAGAATGTAAGGAGAAAGAGGGATTTTCCAAATCACCGTCAGGTGAAAATAATGGAGAATAGACAAAAGAGGAAATGGATACAACAAAAAAGTTCCGCCTACACTTGCATTAGCAAGAATAGGCGGAACTTCTACTTTTATACTCTTCGTTTATCCGGTGCATCCAAAACCTTAGGGCAATCTATGGATAGAATCCGTGAAGACTGCGGAAGGCTTGCCTACCTTTTATTTAGGTGCCTTCTGGTACAAGAAGAATGCGATACCCGCATAAAGGATATTAGGAATCCAGACTGCAACGGCAGGCGGCACATTTCCGTTCACGGCAAAGGTGGAAGTAATCGTCTGGAACAGGATATAAGAGAAACTTAATCCTAATCCGATACCCAGATGAAGCCCCATACCGCCTTTCGTTTTTCGGGACGAAAGCGATACACCGATGATAGTAAGGATGAAAGAGGCGAACGACATAGCGATTCGTTTGTGATATTCAATCTCAAACTCCTTGATGTTGGCAAATCCTCTTCGTTTCTGTTTGGCGATATAATCGCTTAACTCGGGACTGGTCAGCATTTCCTGCTGGTTTTTCATGATAAGAAAGTCAGAAGGTTCCATGTTGATGATAGAGTCTATCCGGTCTCCCTTAGTGATCTTTTCCTTTAAACCATCCAGTTCGCGTACCATATAATCGTGGATCGTCCATTTATGAACGGTGGTGGTATCGTAGGTAATCCGTCGTGCAGTCAAATGTGAAACCAGCTTTTTATCCACAAATTTGTCCAATGAAAAGCGGTTACCGGTTTTCATTGCGTTGTTATAGTTGTCGATATATGCAATCACTCCGCTATCCACTTCCAGCTGCACATTGCTTACCGAGTTTTGTTTCTTTGGTTTGATATACCGGTCTTCAAAATTCAGACGCGTAACACTTCCTTTCGGAATCACATACGAACTTAGTGTGAAAGTGACGAGGGCGATGATAGCGGCAGAAATCATGTAAGGGCGCATCATCCTCTTAAAGCTCATACCGGTGGAGAACATCGCAATAATTTCGGAGTTTTCTGCCAGTTTGGAGGTAAAGAAAATAACAGCAATGAATACGAACAACGGACTGAACAGATTGGAGAAATAGGGGATAAAGTTCATGTAGTATTCAAAGATAATTTTATCCCATGGAGCTTCATGCTCCATTAGTTTGTCCATCTTTTCGTTGAAGTCAAATACCACTGCAATAGAAATGATTAGTGCAATAGCAAATACGTATGTCCCCAAGAACTTCTTGATGATATACCAGTCCAGCCGTTTTATAAATCGATTGCTTTTCATTTCTTATAATCTAGTTGATACTCTTTTGACCATCATCGGTTTCCAGGTCGAGAAATCTCCGGCGATAATGTGCTTTCTTGCTTCCCCTGCCAGCCACAGATAGAATGCCAGATTATGTATGGAAGCGATTTGCATAGCCAGTAGCTCTTGCGCATGGAAAAGATGGCGCAAATAAGCCTTGCTGTATAATGTATCCACGCAAGAGGCTCCGTCGGCTTCGATAGGAGAGAAGTCCGTTTCCCATTTCTTGTTCCGCATATTGATAATGCCATCTTTGGTGAACAACATGCCATTTCGTCCGTTTCTTGTAGGCATAACGCAGTCGAACATATCCACGCCGCGTTCTATTCCTTCAAGAATGTTGACAGGAGTTCCGACACCCATAAGGTAACGGGGTTTGTCTTTGGGGAGTATTTCATTGACAATCTCGATCATTTCGTACATCTTGTCTACCGGTTCGCCTACCGCCAAACCACCGATGGCATTCCCGTCAGCACCTTTGGACGCTACAAACTCTGCAGATTGCTTGCGCAGGTCGGGATAAACACATCCCTGCACGATGGGGAAGAGAGACTGATTATAACCGTATTTAGGTTCTGTCTCGTTAAAACGTTGTATACAACGGTCGAGCCATCTGTGGGTTAATCCTAATGACTTTTTGGCATACTCGTAATCCGAGTCGCCCGGAGGACATTCGTCAAAAGCCATCATAATATCCGCACCGATGGTACGTTCTATGTCCATCACCTTCTCCGGAGTGAAGATGTGCTTGCTTCCGTCGATATGCGAACGAAATTCGGCTCCTTCTTCACGCAGTTTTCTGATTCCGGCTAATGAAAATACCTGAAAACCACCGCTGTCAGTCAGCATGGGGCGGTCGAAACCGTTGAAACGGTGCAGCCCGCCTGCTTTCTCGATCACATCCAGTCCCGGACGCAAATAGAGGTGATAGGTATTACCCAGAATAATCTGTGCCTGGATATCTTCTTTCAATTCGGTCAGATGTACTCCCTTCACAGTGCCCAGTGTGCCCACCGGCATGAAGATAGGTGTTTGTATCTGCCCGTGGTCTGTTGTTATCAGACCGGCACGGGCATTACTTTTAGTGTCTGTATATTGTAACTCAAATGTCATTCCTGGCTGGGTTTCTTAACAGATAAATCAATAGGATCCGCTACTTTCTCGTTAGTCAATGCAATAGCGAATACCTCTTTTATATCGTTTACATAGTGGAAAGTCAGTCCTTTCAAATAAATATCTTGAATTTCATCTATGTTCTTTTTGTTCTCGGCACTCATGATGATTTCCTTGATTCCGGCACGTTTGGCTGCCAATATCTTCTCCTTGATGCCACCCACAGGAAGCACTTTGCCGCGAAGAGTGATTTCTCCCGTCATGGCAATGTTGGCTTTCACTTTTCTTTGAGTCAGGGCAGAAGCCAGTGAAGTGGCCATCGTGATACCTGCTGACGGACCATCTTTCGGAATAGCCCCTTCAGGAACGTGGATATGGATATTCCAGTTATCAAAAATCTCTTCATTCAGACTAAGGACAGAAGCATGCGCCTTGATATATTCAAGTGCCAGCATAGCAGATTCTTTCATCACATCTCCCAGGTTACCGGTCAATGTAAGACGTCCGCCCTTGCCCCGGCTTAAACTGGTTTCTACAAATAAGATTTCGCCTCCGACAGCTGTCCATGCCAATCCGGTGACTACACCTGCGTAATCATTTCCCTGATACTTGTCGCGTGTATATTCCGGTGCTCCAAGGAAATCATACAAATCTGTCGGTTTGATTTCCGTCTTGGCGAAATAACCGTCCGTAGCATATTGACGGGCTGATTTGCGAAGAATCTTACCGATCTTCTTTTCCAGCTCACGAACACCGCTTTCACGGGTATATGACTCGATTATGGCTTCCAGTGTATCTTTGGGAAGTTTAATATCTGTCTTTTTAAGTCCGTTGGCTTCCAATTCTTTGGGGAGCAGATGCTTGCGGGCAATCTCTACTTTTTCTTCTGTGATATATCCGCTTACCTCAATCAATTCCATACGGTCGAGCAACGGGCCGGGGATTGTATTCAGGTTATTGGCTGTTGCAATAAACAATACCTTGGAGAGGTCATAGTCTACATCCAGGAAGTTATCATGGAAAGATGTATTCTGTTCCGGGTCGAGCACTTCCAGTAATGCAGAAGAAGGGTCCCCCTGACGGTCAGCACTGACCTTGTCTATTTCATCCAAGATGAAAACAGGATTAGAAGCACCGGCTTTTATCAAGCTCTTGATGATTCGTCCCGGCATAGCGCCAATATAAGTCTTACGATGACCGCGAATCTCTGCTTCGTCATGCACACCGCCTAAAGACATACGTACATATTTCCGTTTGAGCGCAGATGCGATGGATTTTCCAAGAGATGTTTTACCCACTCCCGGAGGGCCATACAAACAGATAATCGGTGATTTCATATCACCTTTCAGCTTCAATACGGCTAGATGTTCTAAAATACGTTCTTTTACTTTCTCCAGTCCGTAATGATCTTTGTTCAACGTCTTTTCTGCGTTTTTAAGGTTCAGATTGTCAGTTGTATAAGTACCCCATGGGAGATTGAGCATCGTTTGCAGATAGTTGAGCTGTACGCTGTAATCCGGAGATTGCGGATGAGTGCGTTCCAGTTTGGCAAGTTCTTTCATGAACGTGTCTCTGACTTCTAAATTCCAGCGCATTCTTTCTGCCTTCTGGCGCATTTCCTCTATTTCCTGCTCCTGACCGCCGCCACCCAGTTCATCCTGGATGGTCTTGATCTGCTGTTGCAGGAAGTATTCGCGTTGTTGCTGGTCGATATCTTCGCGGGCACGCATTTGGATGGATGCCTTGATTTCTGCCAACTGCACTTCACGGTTCAGAATTTCCAGTAAGTGATAAGTGCGTTCACGCAATGAGTTGATGCTCAACAAGTCCATCTTCTCATCTTTCTTGAACGGCAGGTTTGAGCAGATGAAATTGACCAGGAACATTGAGTTGTTGATATTTTTAATAGCAAACGACGAATCCTGATGCATCACATCTGATGATTTGATGTATCTCATTGTCAAGTCCTTGCAAGTTTCCACCAGGGCTTGAAACTCTTTATCATCTTTGCCAGGGACATCTTCCTCCAAAAGTTCTATTTCACCTTTCAGGTACGGATGAGTTTCGATGATGCTAGTCAGACTTAAACGTTTCATTCCCTGAAGAATGACAGTTGTTGTCTGATCGGGCATTTCCAATATCCGCACAATTCGTCCTACGGTACCGATATTGTGTAAATCTTCCAGTTTCGGATCTTCTGTATGTGCCGATCTCTGGCATACTACTGCAATATCTTTATGTTTCTTGTCAGCATCTCGTACGAGTTTCAGTGAAGACTTACGGCCTACCGTGATCGGCAGGAATACTCCAGGAAACAATACCATATTACGTAAGGGGAGTACCGGAAGAATTTCACCAGATTTCACATTTACATCAAATGCTTGTTCATCGTTCCCATCATAGTCTGTGATTAGCGAGAAGCTGTTATCGCCTCCATCTTCCAATAAATATCTTTCTTTCATCTTTTCGTTTTAATTTAGTTTATGCCATACTGATATGCATAAATCGTTTGCAAAGTTAATTGATTCTCTCTAATAATAAAGCACTGCGTAGAATAAAAACACAAAAACAATGCCAAAATATCGGCTTGTAAAGGGAGTATTCCATAATTATTATTTATTTTTGGCGATTTGCAATAAAATAATAGTATAAAACGGCTTTAAGATAAACGGATAAAATGTCGAATCCTTATTTTCAATTTAAGCAATTTACGGTATGGCATGATAAATGTGCCATGAAAGTCGGTACGGATGGGGTGCTTCTGGGAGCTTGGACTTCCGTTGAAAGTGCGCACCGGATTTTGGACATTGGGACGGGAACAGGGTTGGTAGCTTTAATGTTGGCGCAACGCAGTTTGCCGGATGCAAATATTGTAGCGTTGGAAATAGATGAAGCGGCTGTCGGGCAAGCCAGGGAAAATGTTATTCGTTCGCCCTGGAAGGAGCGGGTAGAGGTGGTGCAGGCTGATTTTAGGAAATACAGGTCTTCGGATAAATTCGACGTAATTGTTTCTAATCCTCCTTATTTTGTCGATTCGCTGGAATGTCCGGATCGTCAGAGAACCGCGGCGCGTCACAATAATTCTTTGAGCTATGAAGATTTGTTGGAAGGAGTAAGCGGATTATTGACAGAAAACGGATTTTTTACAGTGGTGATTCCGGCAGATGTAGCTGAACGGGTAAAAAAGATAGCTTCTATAAAGAAATTATATGCAGTCCGTCAACTGAATGTAATCACTAAACCCGGCGGTATTCCGAAACGTGTTTTGATTACTTTTTCTTTTTCCAATCAAGAGTGCATTGTAGAAGAACTATTGACAGAACTGGCTCGTCATCAATATAGTGAGGAATATATGACGCTAACCCGGGATTATTATTTGAACATGTAAAAGGGTGACGCTATCCGGTAAAGATAGTGACGGTATATGCTTGCGATAGTGACGGTATCGCTGTCATATACCGTCACTATTTCAAAGCTAGTTCAAAAACGCTATTTTGAGATCTTCGTTCTATTCCTTTCTAACTCATAATTCAAAAGAGTAATTTCTAGCTTTTGAACACTATTTTCTAGCAGTACTTTCTGAAGTTGCTCTTGAAGTGAAATTATTATTTTGTCTTTTGATAGTCTTAAATTCAATAAGCTGCTACAATAACTATACTACTCTTTTAAATTATTTGTTTTGTATATGCTTTATTTTAAATTCTTTCAGTGACTTTTCTATCTTTTGATAAAGGTCTGTTGTTTTTGTTGAGTATGTAGATAAAGAGCCCCTAGGCTCATCTGCGAATCTGAATAATTCATCTGTATCTGCATATATTGATACTAACTCATTATAAGCATCTTTACAACTGGAAGGATAATCATTTAGTTGTGGCATTATAGCCTCGATTGAATCTCTCTTTTGTTTTAGTCTCTTATAGGTATCTGTTGTGATAATAAACTCCTGATGCTTCGCTAAGGCTTCATTGAAATCAGTGCAATATTCTCCATTGTATTCATGATCGTAAATTACTTTTCTCCAAGTATCACAATAATGAAGAGTTATTGCTTCACTTAAATCAGCTTCTTTCTCAATCATAGAAGCGGTATTAGAGAGTTTTGCTATATACTCCTTTTCTGAATTACATGAAACCAAAACTATGGCTAGTATCGCACTCAAATAAAAAAACTTTTTCATCATATCGTTATTTTTGTTACACAATCAATTTATTAGAATCCTGTTTGTAATACTGTATTAGAGTATTACAAGATTGATATTTTATATTCAAAAAAACATTTATTTTATTACTTGAAGAATATCCAATGATACGCTTATTTGATTCTTCTGGAATTCTAAAATTCAGAAAGGGACTTTGTGAATGCGAATATAGTGAAATGAAAATAACAACGAGCATCAGCAGAGTTTTCTTCATGTGTTTAAGTATTTTGTTTGTTATCGTTTTCTCTATAAACAATGTTTGTATTTCCGCTATAAAGTTAACGCAAAACATTGATAACGCCAAAATAAAAGGGTAGTAAAGTTAACAAAATAGATTTTTACTCTAAATTAAATAAGAAAATGAGGATAATGCTAGAAACCTGTTCAAAGATAGTTCAAAGAATTGCCCTTTTTATTTGCCCCCAAACGGGGATAATTACACTTATCCTATATATAATAAAAAAGCCAATACTAATTGTACTGGCTTTATTTTGTGAATCTTGACTTGATTTTCTTCGTCGGGGTAGCGGGATTCGAACCCACGACCCCCTGCTCCCAAAGCAGGTGCGCTAACCGGACTGCGCTACACCCCGAAAAACTTTGAACTTAATAACCCTCTTTTTTGTAGTCGGGGTAGCGGGATTCGAACCCACGACCCCCTGCTCCCAAAGCAGGTGCGCTAACCGGACTGCGCTACACCCCGCTACTTTTTTGAAGGGTTGTTCTTTTCAAAAGCGGTGCAAAGATAGGGAGTATTTTTTAATTAACAATAGCTAAACGAATGTTTTTTACCTATTATTTCTCAATACCTTGAATCTCATCACTTTGCGACCGCACTTTTTTTTCTTGTCAGAGATTAGAAGTATCATCGGACATCGTAATTCATCTTTTCATCTCCTCTTTCACCTTTTCTCTGTCTCTTCGATGAATAGGGAGTTTGCGGGTGAAGGGCAACAACTTCACCACCTCTTCACCTGTAAGCGATTAGGTTTCAAAAATAGTTTCAATCCTTGAAACACTTCGTTTCTCGGTGTGAAACACTTTGTTTCATTAGGAGAAACACTTTGTTTCAAGGCGTGAAACTTTTAGTTTCAAATGGGGTTGAAACTAATAACGAAATAGCTTGACTAATCTTGCTCAATGATGTAATCAGGGTAAGCGGCTATTTGATTTTGTTCACGATGAAAAGAAGGTGAAAGAACGGCTCTTCACCTGCAAACTCCCTGTTAATCGGTGATACAGAGGAAGAGTGAAGGGGATGGAAGAATTGTGCCTATTATAGAGAAAGAATATTAAATTGTTCATAACTGTACCGGAGTGAACAAGCTCATAATGGTATATTGGGGGTGGTTGCCCCGTACATAAATTATCTGTGAGTATGAACTATCTTTCGATGTTTGCTGTTTTATAAATAAGAATTTTAAAATGAAAAGCCTTATGAAAACAAGAAAACAAAAAGAAACAGGTGAAAAAGAAGTGCACTTGTTAGAGCAAAAAGGATATGAAAGAATGGTGAATGAGATTGTCCCCGTTCAACAAGCGGAAGCATATCGCAAGCCAACTAATAAAGCGGTCAAAGAGGCGGTTAAGGAGTTAAATCCCGATACAAATAGTCTGGGTAGTAGAGGATAAGTAATTCCTCTACTACCCAGACTAATCATCGTATTAAAGGATTCGGGAGGCTTTCGGTGGTTCTCATTTAGGGAAAGTAAGAATAAAACAGCTTCCTTTCCCTATTTCTGATTTTACGTTAATACTTCCGTCATGCAAAGTCATGATCTGTTTGCACAGGCTCAATCCGATGCCCGAACCGGATGTTTTGGTGGTGAAGAAAGGAACGAAAATCTTGTCCAAAACATCTGTTAGAATTCCCTCGCCATTATCAGATATTGTTAATGTCGGGTTGTCTTTAGAGAAAAACTTTATCTGTATCTCTTTATCTATTTTTCGCTCGCATGTTTCGCGGGCGTTTTTTAACAAGTTGATAAGCACTTGCTCTATCTGTGCCCGGTCTACATATAAAAATAAATCAGATGCAGGCATTTCGAAATGAATATACTCTTCCGGGAATAATTTCTTTAAGTCCATAAACAATTCTGCAACAGATACTTTAGTACGGACAGGTATCGGAATTCGTGTCAGTCGCCGGTAATTCTCCACAAATCCTAGTAATCCCTTACTTCTTCTGTGAATAGTCTGCATAGCTTGCAACATAGCAGAATACTCCTTTTCTCCGAGTGATTCGGGGATTCCCCTTTCACTTAACGTTTCCGAAAGAGAAATAATAGGAGTGATGGAGTTCATGATTTCGTGTGTTAATACACGAATCAGCTTTTGCCAGGCCTCCATTTCATTACGTTCCAGTACAGAATGAATATTCTTCAGACTGATTAACCGCTGTTTCTTCCCCTGTGTAGCAAATGTGGTGCAGGAAATAGCCATTTCCAGAACGATACCATTCTGCTCGATGCGGATCATGGACATATCATTGCTGATAGAAGCCTCCTGAAGTACGTCCGGTAGTTGTGATATTTGCCCCAGATGGGCCACTGCAGCCTGATTCATCCATTCAATGTGCCCGGAAGCATCGGTTACGAGTACGACAGTATCTACTTTATTTAATAAACTCTCGTAATACTGATGCTTGACTTCCTCTGCCAATAACTTTCCCCGAAAGTCCTTCAATGCATTAGAAAGCTCCTGTGCCCACTCATCCATCATCTTATTTTTGAAAGGCGGATGAAGATTCTGCGTCATATCGTTGTAGCGAAGTCCATCCGTCAATCGTCGTAACAAGGTGATTTGCTTGAACTGTATTCGGTAGAGATGCATACCGGCACCTATCAAAAAGAGAATACAGACGGTAGTGCTGAACCATAACTGTCTTTGATACAGCAGACAACTGCCGATAGAAAGCAGAAAAATAATTAAGATGTGCAATGCTACTTTGAACTCAAATCGTTTCATAAGCCTAATTTTTCAAGTTTGCGATACAATGCAAAACGGGTAATCCCTAAATATTCGGCAGCACGGGAGATGTTTCCGTCGCTGATCCGGAGCGCTTTCTCAATGGCCTGCCGTTCCAGTTGTTCGAGATTCAGTACCATTTCTTCGTCCTTTTTCTGTTTAGGTGTCGCATGAAAAAGGAAGTTTTCAGGTTTTAGCATGGAGCCGTCTCCCAAGATTACAGCACGTTCTATCGTATGTTGAAGTTCTCTCACATTTCCAGGCCATGCATATTTCAGCAGTTTGTTTTTGGCTTCCCGTGTCAGTCCGTGCATTTCTTTTTTATATTTGCGGGCATAATGGTTCAGAAAGTGTTCGGCAAGCAGGATGATGTCATTGCCGCGTTCACGGAGTGGAGGTATATGTATTTCAATCGTGTTGATACGATATAATAAGTCCTGACGGAAATTCCCGTCTTCCACCATCTGACGGATATCAGCATTGGTGGCACATATTAAACGGACGTCGATGGGAATGGTTTGCGTACTTCCCAAACGACTGATTTGCCTTTTTTCGATAGCAGTCAGTAATTTAGACTGCATAGGAAGTGAAAGATTGCCAATTTCATCCAAAAACAAAGTCCCGTTGGTCGCCACTTCCATTCGTCCCGCTTTTGATTTCTTGGCATCGGTGAAAGCGCCTTTTTCGAAACCGAACAGTTCACTCTCAAACAATTGTTCGGGTATACTTCCCAGGTCAATCGTGACAAAAGGTTTGCCGTATCGTGGAGAACAACGATATAATAGTCGGGCAATCACATCCTTTCCCGTACCGTTTTCTCCGAGAATCAGTATATTGGCATCCGTATTACTTAGTTTATTTATCGTGGCAAACACTTCCTGCATGGCCGGTGACTCTCCAATAATATCATTTTCCGAAGCATTTTGCCCGCTAAGAATTTCTACTTGCTCTTTCAGCATGTTGACTTCCTGCTGTGACTGACGCAGTCGCATACCCGAAGTAAGCGTAGCCAGCAATTTATCCTTTTCCCAAGGCTTGGGAATAAAATCGGTAGCACCGGCTTTGATGGCCCGGACGGCCTTGTCCGTATCCGCATAGGCAGTCATAAAAATAACAATAGCTTGTGGGTCAAGCTGCAATATCTGCTTCAGACTTTCAAATCCCTCTTGTCCGCTGATGGCATCCCGGCTGAAATTCATGTCCAATAAGATAAGATCGGGATGAAAGGTGGTCATGAAATGCTCGATCCGATCGGGGGTAGTAGCCACCTTTATTTTCTCCGTATACGGTTCCAGTAGGAGGTTGAGGGCAAAGAGCACGTCCTCGTTATCATCTACTATGAGTATCTTTCCTAATTTGTTGACTTCTTCCATATCTTCTATCCATTTAAACTCCGGGAGCAAAGATATGGATAAATCTCATGTGTTGTGTGTGCGATTGCGCACTAATTTTGTGCGTATATGCACACTGAATGAATGAAAGGAATATTACTATATTATTGAATGATAACTGTTTATCTGAATGGCACATCTTTTGAATGATAAATAACAAATATAACCAACGAATGAATCTGAAATTAATCTTCATATCTCTCGGACTATTGTTGACAGAACTATTGACTGCTCAAGATCAAACCACAGAGCTGTCATTGAAGCAAGTCATAGAGATTGCCCGTATGGAATCTCCCGATGCACAGACGGCACGCCACAGTTTCCGTTCTGCGTATTGGAACTATAAATATTATCGTGCCAATTATCTGCCGTCTTTAAGCCTGACATCCGATCCGAATCTGAACCGTGCCATTAACAAGATAACGATGGGAGACGGTTCGGTAAAGTTTGTCGAACAAAATCTATTGAATACAGATTTAACCCTGAATCTTTCACAGAACTTATCCTGGACCGGTGGCTCTTTCTTTCTCGAAACCTCCGCTCAACGCATGGATCTGTTCAGCGAACATAAATACTCATGGCAGACTTCCCCCATAATGATCGGTTATCGCCAGTCTCTTTTTGGCTACAATAGTTTGAAATGGGATAGACGGATAGAGCCCGTGCGCTATCAGGAGGCAAAGAAAAGCTACGTAGAGACGCTTGAACTCGTATCAGCCAATGCGATTAATAAATTCTTTGCCTTGGCCACCGCCCAGAGCGATTACGATATTGCTTCCTTTAATTACGCCAATGCCGATACACTTTACCGTTATGCGCAAGGCCGCTATAACATAGGTACCATCACAGAAAATGAAATGCTGCAACTGGAACTTAACCGTTTGACGGAAGAGACAAACCGCATGAATGCCCTTATTGAAATGGATAATTGTATGCAGGAACTCCGTTCCTATCTTGGTATTCACGAAGATCGGGAATTACGTGTCCTTGTCAGTCCTCAAATTCCGGATTTCAGTGTGAACCTGAATGAAGCACTGGCACTGGCTTACGAAAACAGTCCGGATATACAGACGATGGAAAGGCGGAAACTGGAAAGTGAGAGTGCTGTGGCGAAAGCCCGCGCCAATGCCGGCCTGAAAGCAGATATCTATCTCCGTTTCGGATTGACGCAGACTGCTGACAAACTGCCCGACGCTTATCGAAATTTGTTGGACCAGCAATACGTAAGTATCGGCATTTCTCTTCCTATCCTAGACTGGGGACGTGGAAAAGGACAGGTGCGAGTAGCCCGTTCCAATCGTGATCTGGTTTACACACAAGTCGAACAGAGCCGGACGGACTTTGAACTGAACGTTCGTAAACTCGTCAAACAATTCAATCTGCAAACGCAACGTGTCCGGATCGCTGCCCGCACGGATGAGACAGCCCAACGAAGAAGTGAAGTGGCCCGCAAACTCTATCTATTAGGTAAATCTACCATTCTTGACTTGAATGCTTCCATTTCAGAGAAAGATAGTGCCCGCCGTAACTATATTTCGGCTTTATATAATTATTGGAGTTTATATTATACACTCCGTAGCATGACACTATATGATTTTGAGCGAAATACGATACTGACAGAAGACTACCATCTTCTGATTGAATAGAGAACAACGAAAAGTCAGTAAAGAATAGTGATGGAACCCTAATTAATAGAAACTTGTAAAACACCAGATAATCTCATGGATATAAAATTAGAAAAGAAACCGTGGTACATTCGTTACAGATACTATCTGATAGGAGGGCTTTTATTTGCCGCCTTTTTGATTTATGTGATTACTTTGTCTTTAGGTCCCAGAAAACTACGGATAGATGCCGAAAATATACAGATTGCAGAAGTGAAAGAGTCTGATTTCATGGAATATGTAGATGTGGAAGGGCTCATTCAGCCTATACTGACCATCAAGATCAATACTCGTGAAACTGGAAGCGTGGAAAGGATTGTCGGTGAAGAGGGAAGTTTGCTTCAGCAGGGAGACACCATTCTTATTCTTTCCAATCCCGATTTGCTCCGCAATATTGAAGACCAGCGTGACGAATGGGAAAAGCAAATGATTACCTATCAGGAGCAGGAGATTGAAATGGAACAAAAAAGTCTGAACTTGAAACAGCAAGCCCTGACAAATAGCTACGAATTGGAACGCCTGAAAAAAAGCATCGCTCTCGACCGCGAAGAATTTCAGATGGGAGTGAAGAGTAAGGCGCAGTTGCAGGTAGCTGAAGATGAATATTGTTACAAACAGAAAAACGCAGCCCTGCAACAAGAGAGCTTGCGACATGATTCTGCTGTCACGATGATACGTAAGGAATTGATTCGTAACGACCGGGAGCGGGAACGGAAAAAGTACGAACGTACTCGCGAACGACTGAATAGCTTGGTGGTCACAGCTCCACTGAAAGGTCAGCTTAGTTTCGTAAAGGTCACTCCGGGGCAGCAGGTTTCCTCCGGTGAAAGCATTGCTGAAATAAAAGTGCTCGATCAATACAAAATCCATACTTCACTTAGCGAATATTATATCGACCGGATCACCACCGGACTACCGGCTACCGTGAACTATCAAGGAAACAAATATCCGCTGAAAATAACAAAAGTGGTTCCCGAAGTGAAAGATCGTATGTTTGATATTGATCTTATTTTTACCGGAGATATGCCCGATAATGTAAGAGTCGGCAAGAGCTTCCGGGTACAGATTGAATTGGGACAGCCGGAGCAAGCGCTCATTATTCCGCGAGGCAACTTCTATCAGTTTACAGGCGGACAATGGATTTATAAAGTAAATGCATCAAAGACAAAAGCAGTTCGCGTGCCATTGAATATTGGTCGACAGAATCCGCAACAATATGAAATAGTAGAAGGTTTACAGCCGGGAGATTGGGTTATTACCACCGGATATGATACCTTTGGCGATGCGGAAGAATTGATCTTGAAATGAATGAAAAATAACAAATAGATAAAACATGAAAACATTGTACTATGCGATACGCTTTTTGTTGCGTACAAAATCATATACTATTATTAATTTGCTCGGGTTAGCCTTTAGTTTAGCTTGTTGCATTATTTTGCTTCGTTATATTCATCGTGAGCTTACAGTAGACACACATTGCATTGATCGTAATCAAGTGTATGGTGTACAGACAACGTTTGAAGGAAATCGGGTATTAAGTGTGGCTGAAATAGGGAGCCGGGATAGTGTTTACATTGATAATAGTGGCATAGTGACGCGTTCACGCATCGTGTTGCTCGAAAATGATTATTTGACCTATCAGTCAAATCGTATTCCTGTTCAAGCTATGGCAGCAGATAGTGCTTATTTTGAACTTTTCCCTTACCGTGTGTTACAAGGTTCAGTGTCCTTGGAAGATCCGGCGTCAGTTTTGTTAATGGAGGGTTTTGCTAAAAAACTTTTCGGCAAAGAAAATCCTATTGGCAAGATTCTCACTTATTCGAATGGAAAGGAGATTAGGGTGACAGGCATATTAGAGGAACCAATTAATAAGCGGATGTTTAATTTTGACTTGGTCCTCTCTTCAAAACTATCATCATTATGGGAGCGTATGCCTTTGGATTTTATCCGTTTCACTTCAGAAACGGAAGTAATGAAAGCCAATAAGGCCGGGAGTTATCCCCGGTTTATCAATCAGGATGCTCGTAGCGGGGATAGTCGGAAATACACTTTCTCTCTAGTTCCTATAAGTGATATGTATTGGGATCGGGCTTTAATTGGTCGATCCGGACCAGATATGCTAGTTAGCGGAAACCGTTCCCAACTATTTATTTTAGGAGGAATTTGCCTGTTGATATTACTTGCAGGTGTGATGAATTTCATCAATCTTTATCTGGTATTGATGGTGAAACGAGGTAAGGTGTATAGCTTGCGGAAAGTTTTTGGAGCTGATAGAAAAGCGTTGTTTAAGCAAATATTCATAGAAAACTTTTTATTGATCGCTGCTTCCATGATAGTAGCCTGGCTCATTGTAGAGGTGACAAATATTCCTGTATCATCCATGTTTGGCAGTCAGCTGATGTATACTGCATTTGATGGGATATTATCATTCTCTATTTTGTTGTTTTTGCCTCTGTTAGTATCTATTTATGCGTTTGTGCAGTGCCAACGTTCTTTGTTGGCTGTTTCAATCCGGAAGGTAGGTACAGATAACCATTCGGTTCGTTTACGTATGATCTTTCTTTTTCTGCAATATATGATTACTTTCCTGTTAGTGGTATTATCAATCTATTTCAGCAAGCAACTGAATTTTATGTTACATACCGATCCTGGTTTTCGTGTAGAGTCTGTAATTCAAGCAAACTTGATATATGAATCACGAGATTTCGCAGTTTACACTATGGAGACTATCAAACAACGGCAAGAGAGGATTACTGAAATAGACCAACTCATGAAGAGTTGTCCGGATATTCAGTATTGGACGACGGGACATTCATCTATTTTGGGAGACTATTATTCTACAAACTTTCAAAGTGTAAAAGGAGAAACAGTTGCGTTGTTGCAATCTTATGTTACTCCTGATTTCTTTAAAGTTTTCAATCTTGCGTTTGTGGATGGAAGTCTGCCGGAAATGGATGAAGACTCAAGAAATAGAGTGGCCGTTGTAAATCGTGCGGCATTGAAAGCCTTAGGATATACGCAATGTGAGGGAGCTATGCTGGTTGATGAAATGATGAAAAGAAACGTCCCGGATTTTCCGGCTCAACCTATTGTTGCTGTAATAGACGATTATTATGACGGACATATTAGTACAGGTGTCCATCCGATGGTCTTTATGGTTGGTAGTCAATTAGACGGTGATTTATATCAGATATATTGCCACTCCGGCAAAGAACAGGCAGTTATTGACTATTTGAAAAGTATTCAAAAGAAAGTGTATGGTACAGAGGATTTTAAATATTCTTTGTTGAAGGACGATGTGGCTGAACTTTATAAAAATGATCGCCAGATAGCTTCTGTTTATGCTCTTTTCGCTTGTATAGCTATTGTAATAGTTTGTCTTGGCTTGTTTGGTATTTCATTATTTGACATTAGGCAGCGTTCCCATGAGGTTGCAATTCGCAAAGTGAATGGAGCATCACTGAAAGATTTATATCTTTTACTAGGACGCAAGTATCTTGTCATATTAGGTGGGGCTTTTGCAGTAGCTCTTCCATTATCCTGGTATCTGATATATGAATACACAAAGGATTTTGTAGTGAAAGCTCCTATAGGTATAGGAATCTTTTTGATAGCTTTGTTATTGGTTGGTGGTATTTCTTTAGGGACTCTATTCTGGCAAATAAACAAGATTGTGCATATTGATCCTGCTAAAATTATAAAAACTGAATGAATCTAAGATATTATGATAAAACACTATTTCAAAGTAGCATTTAGAAACTTGTGGAAGTACAAGGCACAGAATATAATTTCCACCATCGGATTGGCAGTAGGACTACTGTGTTTTAGTATATGTATGTATTGCAGTCGTTTTGTAGAATCTACCAATAATTGCTTTGACAATTATTCCCGCATAGTCGAGTTAAATCTCTATAATGAACAGACTGGCGACTATTTTTCCGGCACACAAGTAGCATTATCCGAAGAACTCCGTACTTGGGCTATGGGTGAAGTGGAAGCGATCTCTTGTATGGCATATCCCCGTGAACGCTCTTTTCAGGTTGAACTGTCTCCGGATAAATCATTGCCATACGATCTTGAAATTATAGAAGTCGATACCCTATACAATAAAGTCTTTACTCCGCAAATGGTAGTTGGTAACTGGCAGACAGCAAGCCGGATGCCCAACGCGGTTATTATAAGCCGGTCCACTGCCATAAAGATATTTGGTCAGGTGGAGACTGCCATTGGCAAACACCTGACTCTTACAAGACGGCTTTATACTTCTCCGGACAGTACACCAAAGACAGGAGGTATTGTGTACACAATCCAAGCAGTGATGGAAGATCTTCCACTGAACAATGATTTTAATTTTATGTGTCATACCGACGCATTGGTTATCAACGACAGTGAGGGACTTTTTCAGAGTCCGAAACGTCGCGATATAACGGGAGCCCGGACATACGTTTTGTTATCTCCGCAGGTTGGCATTACCGGTTTGGAAAAACAATTTTCCAAGCGCGACTATACTTATAGTCTATATAACGAGACTTATACCGTTGTTGCCCGTTATATAGGAGATCGGTCGCAGGAGAAAGGTATTTATATTCTGGGATGGGTCACCGGAATTGTCGGCATATTGATATTGTTGGTCGGATTGATTAATTTCTTTCATTTTCTCATCGGCTCTTTCCTGAATCGCACTAAGGAATACGCCATAATGAAAATGCTTGGTTCTGATTGGAAACGGCTGTTTTGCCTGTTATTAACACAGTCATTGATGATTGTATTTGCATCCTCATTTTTGGTGATATGGGGTATCGAACTAATTGGAGATAGAATGGATTTCTCTTTGCCAGGCCTCACAATGACTTTCCCTCCTGAAACACTATTAAAGCATATTCTGCAATACATTGTTTTTCTTGCATTGCTTTGCATGGCAGTCTGTCTGCTGGTATCCGTCCGTATTCGCAGGTCTTCCATACAGACAGGTATCTATGGAGGTCAAAAACGTCGCGGGAAACAGTGGGGACGTAACTTTATGCTCGGCGTCCAGTTCTTTATTTGCTGGATATTCGTAACGCTGACTGTCAGCCTGTTTTTGCAATCAGGAAAGGTGACTGAAACCTTATTTCATACGTTAAGTCAGGAAGATAAAGAAACGATTCTTAGTATTCCGCTGGACTATCCATTTCTGGAGAATAAAGAAAAACAGGAAATGGTGGAACGTTTCAGGCAGCATGTCGGTGTGAAAGATATTTTGTTATCTGATATATCTTATACTCATGGAATATCCGGAAACTTGTTAATGACGGAGAAAGGAAATGATAACTCTTGGATTGATATTAATGTAATGTGTGTACCATTGAATTTCTTCACCTTTATGAATATTCCGATAACGGAGGGCAGGACGATCCGGACAAAAAAGGATCTCGTAATGGATGAAGTCTGGCAGAAAAGACAAAAGAAAGATATCATCGGAATGAACTTTTACGACCAGACCAGTGATTTCACCGTTTGTGGAGTATGTGCCCCCTTTCAAACAGATGTACATAATCATAATGGCGGATATGCTTTCACACTTTATGATTCTTCTGAATACATAGGTCACTGCTATGTGAAATGTTACCCTGAACAGCAAAAAGAAGTCATGAAATGGATGGAAACCATCCGTCGTGAAGTGCTGCCGGAGAATATTTCTTCCCAAGTACGTACATTTCAGGATGATTTGTACGAAGTGCAGGCAGTGGAATATATTCTGAAAGATATCATCTCGTTTTTTGCAATTGTAAGCATCATCATTACCCTGTTGGGAGTGTATTCCAGCATTACGCTCGATACAGAACGCCGCCAGAAAGAGGTTGCCATTCGCAAAGTGAACGGAGCCGGAATACGTTCCATCATCTGGCTGTTTGCACGTTTGTACCTGATTTTGCTGATGGTGACTGCCGCCATCACCTTTCCGCTCATTTACGTGGTATTGCAACTGTGGAAACAAATGTACACCGTATTTTTTAATGATGGAATATTATATTGGGGAAGCATATTTTGGGGAGTAACCTTATTGACAGTAATTACCATTATCTTTAAAATACTGCGGATTGCACGTCTCAATCCCGCAGAAGTAATCAAAAACGAATAAAATTAATAATTCTAAAAACAATACAGTTATGATTAAGACCATTGACTTACAGAAGATTTTCAAAACGGAAGAAGTAGAAACTTGGGCGTTGAATAACGTCAGTATCGAAGTGAAACAAGGTGAATTTGTAGCCATCATGGGTCCCTCCGGCTGTGGCAAGTCAACATTGCTCAACATTTTGGGGCTACTTGATAACCCGACAGGAGGAGAGTATTATCTGAACGGAACGGAAGTCTCCCGGTATACCGAGTCGCAACGTACCAGTCTTCGCAAAGGCGTGATAGGCTTCGTATTTCAGAGCTTTAACCTGATAGACGAGTTGAACGTATACGAAAATATCGAACTTCCTTTGCTTTATATGGGTATTTCCGCTGCCGAACGGAAAAAGAGGGTAGAGTCAGCTATGGAGAGAATGGCCATTACTCATCGTAGTAAACACTTTCCGCAACAACTTTCCGGTGGTCAGCAGCAACGTGTTGCCATTGCCCGTGCCGTCGTGGCCAACCCTAAACTGATTCTGGCCGATGAGCCAACCGGTAACCTGGACTCCAAAAACGGTAAAGAAGTGATGGGGCTATTGAGCGAACTGAATAAAGAGGGAACCACCATTGTCATGGTGACCCACTCACAACACGATGCCGGTTATGCCGACCGTATCATAAACCTGTTTGATGGACAGGTGGTGACCGAAGTTAGTATGTAAGCACAAGCTATCAATAAAAAGTATATCATGATAAAACATTATCTGAAAGTAGCCTTTCGTAATCTGATAAAGTATAAAACACAAAGTCTTGTTAGTATTATCGGATTAGCAGTCGGCTTTACCTGTTTTGCGCTGTCGGTATTATGGATACGTTATGAAATGACGTATGATAATTTTCATGAGGGAGCCGATCGCATTTATCTGGTACGTGCGCATTACGCCAATGAACCCGGTACAAGTAAATTTACTCCATATCCTTTAATGAAATATTTGCAAGACAAAATGCCGGAGATAGAAGCTGTAACCGCTTTTACCGCACATTATGTAAAATTCCGTATGGAAGATACCGAGCAGGAGATCGGAATGATTGCCGCAGATTCTGTTTTCATGAACTTCTTTGATATACAATTATTGAAAGGTACTGTCAACTTCCTGAAATGTGATGGTCAGGAAGTTGCTATCACTAAAGAATTTGCGAAGCGGCTCTTCAGCAAAGAAGAGGATGCATTGGGGAAAGAGGTGGAAGTAGGCAGACGCGTATGTAAAATAGGAGCAATTGTGAGTGGATGGTCTAACCATTCCAATATTCCATATAATATACTGGCTCCGGCAAGACATTCTCCTCAGTGGGGAAGTTCAAATGAGCAGCTACTTATTCGTGTACGCGAAAGAACAGATATAGACGCATTCCGAACAAAAATGAGCACCGTTTGCATCAACGATATTGAGAAAGAGAGCGAACTTTCCGATCTGTTGATTACCCGGATGTCAGCTTTGCGCTATTCGGATTATGTAGATAAAGCAGATGTTGTTATCTCTTTCAGTTATATATTCTATTTCTCCTTAGCAGGCGGACTGGTGATTATTTGTTCGTTATTCAATTATTTGACGCTTTTTATCAGTCGCCTTTGTATGCGCAACCGTGAAATGGCACTTCGTAAGGTGAATGGAGCAAGCAATAAAGCTTTGTCTGTACAGTTTGCCATTGAATTATTGCTGCTTTTATGTATTGCTCTGATCGGCGGATTGCTGCTGGTGGAGATGAGTATGTCCCGCTTCCTGAACTTTACGCAGATAGAGTCCAGTTCATATTATGGAGAAATTTTGATATATCTTCTGGCAGTAATCATCCTGTCGTTTCTGTTTGCGCTGATGCCATTATCCTATTTTCGTCGTCGAACATTGCAGGAAACGATCAAAGGAAGTGTTGCTACTGCCCGTCCGTACTTATTTCGCAGAATAGGTATTATCGTACAGTTGATTGTCAGTCTTGCTTTTATCTTCTGCACAGTTGTCATCATGAAGCAACTACATTTCCTGAAAAATACGGATTTAGGTATGGAACGTCATCATGTGGCTAATGTGGCATTGTGGAATGGAGACATTCATCAATGGGCAGAGAAAATAAAAGCTCTCCCTATGGTAACAGAAACTTTACCTCCTGCGTACTTTCCAATTATTCCAACCGGTCCGATGATGTATGCAGAAATAACAAATTGGGATGGGCTGCCCAAAGTGACAGAAAAAACACTACTTGTTGGCATAATGCCGGCAAAGGAGGAATTTTTTAAGTTTTATGATTTGAAATTGCTGGAAGGTGAATTTATATCTGAAAAGAGCCAGCAGAATGAAGTTGTGGTTGATGAAAGTACGTGCCTGAAATTCGGATGGAAACATGCTTTAGGAAAGACTTTCGGCAATAACACCAATGGTCGTCAGGACATTGCATACAAAGTTGTCGGAGTGGTGAAAAACTTTAGTTATCGTTCTCCGACAAGCAAGCCGGGACTTATTGCCTTTCAACGCCCCGAAGCACAAGAATATCTCCTGAATCGTGCCAGTATCCTTTTTAAATTCAAAGAGGGGACTTGGAACGAATGTCGTGAAGCTATAGAAAAGCTCCACAAAGAAGAATTTCCCCATGCTTATTTACGGTTGTTTAGCGAGGAGGAGGAATATGGTAAATATCTTCGCTCCGAGGATGCACTGATGAAACTGTTGAGCTTCGTGTCATTGGTCTGTGTACTCATTTCCGTTTTCGGAATTTTTTCATTGGTCACTCTATCATGTGAGCAACGTCAAAAGGAGATTGCTATACGTAAAGTGAACGGGGCGCAAATTCGTCATATCTTGCAGATGTTTTTCCGTGAATACTTCCTATTGCTGATTATTGCTGCTGTCATAGCCTTTCCAATGGGATATGTGGTTATGAGGCAATGGATTGAAACGTATGTGAGACAAACTGCGATTAACGGTTGGGTATATGTAGGGATTTTCGTTGTAGTGGCGATTATTATTCTACTCTGCATCATCTGGCGCATATGGAAAGCCGCCCGACAGAATCCTGCGGAAGTTATCAAAAATGAATAATAAAATAACAATATCATGATAAAACACTATCTGAAAGTAGCCTTTCGTAATCTGATAAAGTATAAAACACAAAGTCTTGTTAGTATTATTGGATTAGCAGTCGGCTTTACCTGTTTTGCGCTGTCGGTATTATGGATACGTTATGAAATGACGTATGATAATTTTCATGAGGGAGCCGATCGCATTTATCTGGCAGGCAGTAGCTTTCGTCTTTATGGAGACGGATTTACCTATAATTCATCTAGTTTTCTAGCTGATTATTTGGCAAAGAATTGTCCGGAGATAGAGAAAGTATGTCGTATATTTTATGACTGGAATGAAAAAAAAATTAAGAATGAGGATGTTGAGTTTGTGGTACGACGTATAGAGGTAGATTCAAATTTCATTTCAATGTTCAATATTAAAGTATTGGATGGAGATAACCATCTACAGCTAAAAAAGGATGAAATTGCTATAACAGAAAATACGGCAAAGCGAATATTTGGGAAAGAATCTCCGATAGGTAAACACTTGATTTTAGAGGAAAGTAACGAAGAAAAAATAATCGTTGCAGTTGTAAAGTCATGGGAAGGACACTCTTTGTTTTCATTTGATATATTATTGCCATTTCATGATACAAACCCCAATTGGGGGAACCAACGATGTCAAACGCTTTTTCGTATTTATCCCAACTGTGATATAGAAGCATTGAAACAGAGGTTGTCAGAATATGAAGTACAACAAGATGGTCATAAATATCCAAATTCTACGCTTATTGCTCCATTATCCACATTGCGGAGTAGTCATCCGAGGGAAGATGTGAATGTGAAGTTGAATCATATTCGTCTTTTTGCATGTATTAGCGGTTTGGTTATAATTTGTGGAATATGTAATTATTTAACAATGTTGATAACTCGTATCCGGATGCGTAAACGTGAGTTAGCGTTGAGGAAAGTCAATGGTTCATCAAATGGTGGGTTACTCACTTTACTTCTTACAGAACTTGTCTTGTTACTAATTTTATCTTCAGGAATAGGGCTGGTATTGATAGAACTCATCCTGCCGACTTTTAAACGTTTGTCACAAATCAATGAGGGTGTTTCATTTTTTTATATCGAAGTATTTGTTTATATACTATCATTGATTGCCGTGACAGTTGGTTTTGCATCTCTGCTTATACGATACATTAGCAAGCGAACTCTACTTAGTAATATAAACAAAAAATCTAATCTTCATCTCTCCGGTTGGTTTTATAAGAGTAGCATTTTATTTCAGTTGTTTATTGGTATAGCCTTTGTTTTTTGTACTTTGGTGATGATGAAGCAACTTAACTTCTTGTTGAATACCAAAGAACTTGGAATAGAACGGCATAATGTGGGAGCTGTTGTTTATTGCTCTGAAAATGTTCCTTTTAAAGAAATATTAGAACAGATGCCCGATGTTACAAAGTATTTGAGTGGCTTTCAGACACCTATTCCCAAAATGTATTTTTCAACATTCAGGATAAAGGAGTGGGAAGGAAAGACAACTGATAGTGAGCAATATATAGATCTAGAAGATGAGACGATCAATCAAGAATATGCCGATTTCTTTGGAGTTGAGGTGCTGGAGGGAAGCATGCTGGATGAAAAGGATGGAAAAAATATGGTTGTTATAAATGAAGCTGCTGTGAAAGCTTTCGGATGGACACAACCGGTTGGAAAGAAAATTGATAAATTAGGAAGGCATTATATAGTGAAAGGGGTTATTAAAAATATTTCATATAATGCCCCAATACACCCGGTAGCCCCTGCTATGTTTTTTTTGCCGGATAATACAGGCAGAGGAGGTATTATATTCAAAGTGAAAGAAGGGACTTGGAACGTTGTTTCAGAAAAGATAAAAGCGGAAGTGAATAAAGTTAATCCAAATGCAGAATTGATGTTGTCTAATATGGAAGAGGTTTATGACACTTATATGAAATCAGAGAGAACTTTGTGTCAATTGTTGAGCATAGTTTCTTTTATATGTATAGCGATTGCCGTATTCGGCATATTTTCATTGGTGACTTTATCCTGCCAGCAACGGCGTAAAGAAATAGCTATACGCAAGGTAAATGGAGCCAATATAGGAATAATCCTGAATCTATTCTTTAGAGAATATTTACTTTTACTTGTGTTTTCATCGTTCTTTGCTTTTCCGTTGGGATATGTCATGATGAAACATTGGCTAGAAAATTATATAAAGCAAACACCGATAGAATGGTGGCTCTATGCAGTCATATTCATAGGAATGGGATTTGTCATTTTCCTAAGCATCATCTGGCGTGTATGGAAAGCCGCCCAGCAAAATCCGGCGGAAGTACTTAAGGGTGAATAAGATAAAATAAAAGTCCGGCACATTGATTTGTGTCAGACTTTTATTTTATTCACCCGATAAGAGTGATATATTTCTCGTAGATTATAAAAGATCCAATGCTTTAAATGCTTTAACTAGCTTTTCTACAGCACGGTCTATTTGATCTTTTGTATGAGTAGCCATTAATGCCACACGTACCAAAGTATCTTGCGGTGCACATGCCGGAGGAATAACCGGATTGATAAATACCCCTTCGTCAAAAGCTAATTTAGTAACCATGAAAGTTTTTTCCGTGTCACGTACATAAAGAGGAATGATAGGTGATTCTGTTGCGCCGATTTCAAAGCCAGCTTCACGGAAACGTTTCAATGCATAGTTGGTAGCCTCCCACAAAGCTTCAAGCCTTTCCGGTTCATTTTGGATGATGTGGAGGGCTTCAAGAGCAGATGCAGTAGCAGCAGGAGTGTTGGATGCACTGAAGATATAGGTCCGTGCGTTGTGACGTAACCAGTTGATGATAGAAGAATCAGCAGCGATAAATCCACCGATAGAAGCCAGTGATTTGCTGAAAGTACCCATAATCAAGTCAACTTCGTGAGTCAGACCGAAATGGTCGCAAACACCACGTCCTTGTTTTCCAAATACACCCAAGCCATGAGCTTCGTCTACCATGATAGTAGCGTTGTATTTATGTTTCAAGCGTACGATTTCGGGCAAGTTTGCCAGGTCGCCTTCCATAGAGAACACACCGTCTACTATGATGAGCTTCACTGAATCCGGATTGCACTTTTGAAGTTGCTTTTCCAGATCCGCCATATCGTTATGCTTATATTTCAGTTGTTGAGAGAAGGAGAGGCGACGGCCATCTACGATAGATGCGTGGTCGCGGTCATCGCAAATGATATAATCATTGCGGTCTGTCAAAGCAGGGATAACTCCGGAATTCACCGTAAAACCGGTTGAGAAGCAGAGCGCTTCATCTTTGCCTACAAAGGCAGCCAGTTCTTTCTCCAACTGAACGTGCAGGTCAAGCGTACCATTCAAGAAGCGCGAGCCTGCGCAACCGGAACCATATTTATGCATGGCTTTGATACCTGCTTCAATCACTCTTTCATCTCCCGTAAGGCCAGTGTATGCATTAGAACCGAACATCAACACTTCGTGTCCGCCCATTTCTACCTCTGTACCCTGCTTTCCTTCTATCTCACGGAAATATGGGTAAACGCCCTGTGCCATAAACTTTTGTGGCAGGTCGTACTTAGCTAACTTCTCTTGTAATAATCCCATGAATTATAATTTATTATACTCATACTCAGATCGTTCGCTGACGATCTTACATCCTTTTATCTTAACAAGTGTTTAAAAACAGGGGGCAAAGATAACAAAATTTGCTTTTATCTGTTCTTTTTAAGAGAAAAAAGTTGCTCTCGTATGATTAGAAACCTCTAATAGATTAAAATTTAAGATATTTATATTACTTTTGTCGTCTACAATCGACAAGAATAGCATGAACGAAAGAATGAAAAAAATAAAATTCGTCGTCAATCCTATTTCGGGAACACAAAGTAAAGAATTGATTCTTAACTTGCTGGACGAAAAAATAGACAAGGCGAGATACTCTTGGGAAGTAGTGTATACGGAAAGAGCCGGTCATGCAGTAGAAATAGCTGCCAAAGCTGCCGAAGAGAAAACAGATATAGTAGTGGCTATTGGTGGGGATGGAACAATCAATGAAATAGCTCGTTCGTTGGTGCATACTGATACCGCGCTGGGAATTATTCCCTGCGGATCGGGCAATGGACTGGCGAGGCATCTGCATATACCGATGGAACCGAAGAGAGCATTGGAAGTGCTGAACGAAGGTTGCATGGATGTGATAGATTATGGTAAGATTAACGGTACGGATTTTTTCTGCACTTGCGGAGTGGGATTCGACGCGTTTGTCAGTCTGAAGTTTGCGCATGCCGGTAAACGGGGGCTATTGACTTATCTGGAGAAAACCCTGCAGGAAAGTCTTAAATATGAGCCGGAAACGTACGAACTGGAAACGGAAAACGGAGTTTCCAAGTATAAAGCCTTCCTGATTGCCTGCGGAAACGCGTCGCAATATGGAAACAATGCTTATATCGCACCGCAAGCCACTCTGACAGATGGTTTGCTGGATGTGACTATTCTCGAACCGTTCACCATATTGGACGTTCCTTCATTGGCCTTTCAATTATTCAATAAAACAATCGATCAGAATAGCCGTATCAAGACTTTCCGCTGCAAGCAGTTGTGCATCCGCCGGACTACTCCGGGTGTCGTGCATTTTGATGGTGACCCCATGGAAACGGATGCCAATGTAAATATTCAGCTGATTCAAAGAGGATTGCGCGTGGTAGTGCCACGAGCACCGGAAAAGGATGCAGCCAATGTGCTCCAAAGAGCGCAGGAATATATGAATGGCATCAAATTGATGAATGAAGCCATCGTTGACAATATAACAGATAGAAACAAGAAAATATTGAAAAAGCTGACAAAGAAAGTCTGATAAAATAACGGATTACTGACACCGAATTACAAATTATTGCGTACTTTTGCGCAGTTTTGGTTCGATCAAAATAAAAACGCGAGTGATAATCGTTTAAATAAAAAATATATGTTTAGAACGCACACATGTGGAGAGCTTAGAATCTCTGATGTAAACAAGCAAGTCACGCTGTCCGGATGGGTACAGCGCAGCCGTAAGATGGGAGGGATGACTTTCATTGACCTTCGCGACCGTTACGGAATTACCCAATTGGTTTTTAATGAAGAAATTAATGCTGAACTCTGTGAACGTGCTAATAAATTGGGACGTGAGTTCGTCATTCAAGTGACAGGAACGGTTAATGAACGTTTCAGCAAGAATGCAAACATTCCTACCGGAGACATTGAAATCATTGTTTCCGAACTGAACGTACTAAATACTGCCATGATTCCTCCGTTCACTATCGAAGATAACACGGATGGGGGTGATGATATCCGCATGAAATACCGTTATCTGGATTTACGCCGTAACGCTGTACGTTCCAATTTGGAACTGCGTCATAAAATGACAATTGAAGTTCGCAAATATCTGGATAGTCTGGGTTTCATCGAAGTGGAAACGCCCGTTTTGATCGGTTCTACTCCTGAAGGCGCACGCGACTTCGTGGTGCCGTCACGTATGAATCCGGGACAGTTCTATGCACTTCCGCAGTCTCCGCAGACCTTGAAACAGTTGTTGATGGTTTCCGGTTTCGACCGTTATTTCCAGATTGCGAAATGTTTCCGCGACGAGGACTTACGTGCCGACCGTCAACCGGAATTTACACAGATCGACTGTGAAATGAGCTTCGTTGAGCAAGAAGATATTATCTCTACTTTCGAAGGAATGGCTAAACATTTGTTTAAGACTCTTCGTGGTGTGGAACTGAATGAACCATTCCAACGTATGTCTTGGGCGGACGCCATGAAATATTATGGTAGCGATAAACCGGATTTGCGTTTCGGCATGAAATTCGTGGAACTGATGGATATCATGAAAGGTCACGGATTCTCTGTATTCGATAATGCGGCTTATGTGGGCGGTATCTGCGCCGAAGGTGCTGCGACTTATACCCGCAAGCAACTGGATGCATTGACCGAATTTGTAAAGAAACCGCAGATTGGTGCGAAAGGAATGGTTTATGCCCGTGTGGAAGCCGACGGAACGGTGAAATCGAGTGTAGATAAATTCTATACGCAGGAGGTGCTCCAGCAAATGAAAGAAGCATTCGGAGCTAAACCGGGTGATTTGATTCTGATTCTGTCTGGCGACGATGTAATGAAAACACGTAAACAACTTTGCGAGCTTCGTCTGGAAATGGGTGCTCAACTGGGATTGCGTGATAAGAATAAGTTTGTTTGCCTTTGGGTGATTGACTTCCCGATGTTCGAATGGAGCGAAGAGGAAGGCCGTCTGATGGCTATGCATCATCCGTTTACTCATCCGAAAGAGGAAGACATTCCGATGTTGGACACTGATCCGGCAGCTGTACGTGCAGATGCATACGATATGGTAATCAACGGTGTGGAAGTTGGCGGCGGATCTATCCGTATCCACGATGCGAAATTGCAGGCGAAGATGTTCGAGATTCTTGGATTCACTCCGGAGAAGGCAGAGGCACAGTTTGGCTTCCTGATGAATGCCTTTAAGTATGGTGCGCCTCCTCACGGTGGTTTGGCATACGGACTCGACCGTTGGGTGTCTTTGTTTGCAGGATTGGATTCTATACGTGACTGTATTGCGTTCCCGAAAAATAATTCCGGACGTGATGTGATGTTGGACGCACCCTCTGCAATCGACCAGAGCCAGCTTGATGAACTGAATTTGATCGTAGATTTGAAAGAGGGCGAGTGAAAGAATCTGTACGCATATTCCGTTTTATAGTCATCGGTACAATGAACGCTTTGATTATGGCGTTGGTTGTATGGTTAATGATGAAAGAAATGTCATTTGACGGCGACTATATGGTGGCTAATATAACAGCGTATCTGATAGCTCAAATCCATAACTTTATCTGGTGCAAATACTGGATATTCCCCGTAGAAAATAAAAAGAATAGTATCTGGAAACAGATACTACTCTTTTGCTCTGCTTTTGCCGTGGCTTACACCGCACAGTTTTTATTTCTTGTGTTATTGGTAGAAGGATTGGACGTGAATGAATATCTGGCTCAATTCTTAGGATTGTTTATTTATGGAGGGGCTAATTTCCTAGCCAACAAAAAAATAACGTTTCAATGAGATAGTTATTTATGATGATATATTGAAAGAGGTTGTGTCAAAACGCTGACACAGCCTTTTTTTATGCGCAAAGCCCAGACTTTCTCAAGCCCGGGCTTTGTTATT